>JBKJQK010000048.1:0-10614 GCA_046594095.1 Anaerolineae bacterium
CGGGCAGGCCAAGAGCCCCCCGGCGCCCGTCATGGCCGCCCTCGCGACACCGCCCGGGAGCAAGAACCGCGAGCGCGACCGGCTGCGCCAGCTCGAGAAGGCCGAAAAGCGGATCGCTGCGCTCGAGCGCCGGCTGGCCGAGCTGAACTGGGAAATGGAGGTCGTGGGCGCGGACTACGAGAAGGTCAAGATGCTGAGCACGGAGTACCTTCAGACGGAAAAGGACATGGCCGCTGCCTGGGAAGAGATCGAGAGGATTGGATGATGCTGGCGCATTACCGCCCCTTGGCGCATTACCGCTCAATGACCGTCCTACAATCCCGGCATGATATTCGTCAATCACGTCCACCTGATGCCCGCCTGGTTTCGCGAGGATGCCAGCCCGGACGCCTTTGACCGGCTGTGCGATGAGCTGGGCATCGAGGGCGCGGTGTGCTTCGCCCCATTCAGCTATCAGACCGCCGGTAGAGTCGATCCCGTGCGTTGGCTGTCCGAAGCCATAGCCGGGCGGGCCGACCGGATCGGCTACGGCACGCTGGATCCGGAGCGCGCGCCCGAGGACCAGGTGCGGGCGATCGCCGACCTGGGTTTCCCGGGGATCAAGCTCCACCCGCCCGCCCAGCACTTTCACATCTTCGATGATTGGTCGCGGCGCGCCTACGCAGAGATGGAGAAGCGCGGCCTGATCGCCGACTTTCACCTGGGCGTGCACTGGCACCGCATGCGCGACTACGATCCGCTGCTGTGCGATGAGATCGCTCATCATTTCCCCGGCCTGCGGATGGTCTATGAGCATGTCGGGGGCTGGCACTTCTATCGCCAGGTGCTGGCCGTCATCGTCAACAACCACAACCGCGGTAATCACCTGTATGCCGGAATCGCCAGCGTCCTCGATCGCGAGAACCAACGGTATTGGTATCTCGGACCGGAAGGCCTCGAGGATTGTCGCTGGCAGATCGGCGAAGACCTGTTGATCTACGGGCTCGACTTCCCCTACAACGGTCGCGCGCAAATCGCCCGCGACCTCGCCCTGATCCGCGGCCTGGACTGGCCTCGGGAGGCGAAAGACAAGCTCCTGGGCGGCAACCTGTTGCGGCTGACTGGGCGGGCGGATGGCGCCGTGGCGCGCACAGGTGGCGACCCGGCATCGGGCGCCGGAAAATAGCGCCTTTCAGCCGGCAGAAGGCAGACGATTCGCGCTCAAGAGGGTAGACTTCGGCCTTCGTGAAAACCCCGTCATGGACCCGTCTGCTCATCCTCTTCACGGCCGTCAGCGTCATCGAGGCCATGTTCTATGGCAACTTGTCCTCGTTCATCCCCCTGCACTTGCCCGATCTTGGAATTTCCCGGGCGGACGTCACGGCCTGGACGGGGGCGATCACGGCGGTGGCTTCGCTGGTCGGCATCCCGCTCGTCCCGATCTGGGGCACCCTGGCCGACCGTTTCTCGCGCAAGGCCATCATCGTCCGCTCGTTCGTCATCCATGTCCTGGCCGTCGTCGTGATGCTTCTCGCGCCGAATGTCTGGGTGTTCGCGGCCGGGCGGGCAATGCTCGGACTGGCCAATGGTGACACAGCCCTGATGCTGGCGACGATGGGCGAGCGCGCGCCCGGACACCGGCTCGGGTTTGCGTTTGCGGTGATCAACGGATCGCTGTCGGTGGGCGCCTTCAGCGGCGCATTGATCGGCGGGCCGATCTTCGACCGGTATGGTTTTTCCACGTTGCTGGCCCTGCTGGGCGCCCTGCTCTTCGGGGTGGTCATCGCCCTCCTGGTTGGCTACAAAGAGCCGGCCCGGCACAGAGCAACCCGCCCGATCCTGGCGTTGGCGCTCGAGTCGCTTCAGGCGATCACCCAGTCGCCGCGCCTGCGCACCCTGTTCGCCGGACAGCTCGTCATCGGCTCGGGCTGGATGCTGGTCATGACCTTCGTGCCGCTGTTCATCACGTCGCTCTACACCGGGCCTGATCCGGGCACAACGGTCGGGATTGTGATGGCTGTCGGCGGAGTGGGAACGCTCGTCCTGGGTCCGCTGATCGGCTCACTGGCGGACCGGATTGGGTTTTGGCGCACGCTACTGGCGTCGCTGGGGATCCTGATCGGCCTGTTCGCCGCCCTCGGCTTCGTCGTGAGCCTCGTTTCATTCATGGCGTTCTGGGCCTTGCTCAACGGCGTCATGTCGTCGGTCAACTCGATCTCATTCAACGTGGTGTCCGAAGCCGTCGACGACGACATGCGCGGACGGGTGATGGCCTTCGCCTACCTGCCGCTGAATTTCGGCTCGTTCATCGGCCCGGCGATTGGCGGGGTGATCACCGGCTTTGGCCTGAGCGCGATATTCCCAGCCGCCGCCGCGCTGTCCGCGCTCGGGTTGGTGTGCATGGCCCGGGCGCGCCAGGTGGGCGGCGCGCGTTATTCATAGACCGGGATTCGGATCGTCTGAATCACCGCGCAAGACGTCGGGCGGGTCCGGTAACCGGCCCCGCGTAACGTCATTGGCCGTGACATCAGCGCGATCCTAGACATTGGGAACGCCAAATATGGCATCCAACTAGACGGTGGCCACAATAGGGTTGGGCGACTCACGCCAGGGGCGCGTAACGGATCGCCGGCGTTCGAGGCGGTTCTGGGGATTGAACTCGTGCTGACCGACAGCGATAGTCTGGCCAGCGAGCCGAAAACTGTCTGGGTGACCGTAGTGCTCCTGGCCCCTCGGGACTATTTCCCGACATGGTATCGGGGCAATCCAGCGCCAGGCGCTATTTCACGGCCATGAAGGCGCGAGATGGACGCGGAGATTACATAACCGCCCAATTCGGATCTGTGAGCGATTTGCCGTCGGCGCCATTGGAAGGACCGATTGGGACATTTGCCTCTATCGCGTCAAACTTGAATCTGTAGACTCCTGGATACGAAAAAGGAGATGGAAACTTGAACAAACGAACAGGTTGGCGTCAAATGGGCCTCGGTGCAACCCTGGCCAGTTCCATTATTGCTGTCTGGGGCGCTGCCGGCATCGCTGGCGCCCAGCCGTCCGTGCCGCCGAATGCGCCAGCGACTTCCGCCGCGTTCGGAGCTGTCGCCGACGCGTATGTGATCACGAACTCCGAGTTCAACTATGGCCTGGATTCAACGCTCGTTGTGTATTACGCGCCAGAAGGCGGCGGCTCCAGTCGCGGGCTGATCCGGTTCTCGACTGAAGATTTGCTGGCCTTCATCCCCGACACCGCCACCATTCAGTCGGCCTCGCTCGAGTTGTATCAGCGCGATGCAAGCGGTCAGGATGGGTTTTACACGATCAGCGGCGCCACGGGGGCGGATTGGACCGAAGATGGCGTGACCTGGTTCAACCAACCTGGCACCGGCGACACCATTGACGGCCGAACGGTAACCACGCCCGCGGGATTCAAAACCTGGGATGTTACGCCACTGGTGAGCGCCTGGCGATTCGGCGGGGCGCCCAATCGCGGGTTGTTCCTGGACGGACCGCGATCGGGCGCCTCGGCTTTTTATCGGGCGTTTGACAGCCGAAGCGGCGAGAACGCGCCGAGGCTCGTCGTGCTTTTCGTCACGCCAACAGTCACCCCAACCGCCACCCACGCGCCAACCCTCGCGGATACCGAAACCCCAACTGTCCAACCGACCCAGACGCCATCCCCGACGTGGACGTCGACTCCGACGGCCACCCATACACCGACCCATACGGCAACAACAACGCCAACTTCGACCCCCTCACCGAGCCCGAGCCCGTACGCAACACCGACCGCGACGCCAGTGGTAGGGGTCGAATCTGGCAACCCCAAAGCCAGCCTGAGCGCCGAATCCGGTCTGGTGGGCAGCATGATCACGATCACCGGAAGCTACTTTCTCAGTCCGCCATGCGGCCGGCTTGACTTCTTCTGGGTGGATCAGAACAACGCCATGTTGGCCCTCGGCAGCGCCCTGCAGAACGACGCCGGCCAGGCATCACTTTCGTTCAGCGTGCCGCCCTCCTCCAATGGTCTCAAGAGCGTCGTCGTTATGGGCGCGCTACAGGCCACCCGGGCAGACTTCGAAGTGACCGGCGGCGCGCGCGCGGAGTTCGACGGTCCTCTCGCGCCAAATGCGGCGATAAGCGTCGCGCCGGCCAGCGGAGGCGTGAACGCCAACATCCTTGTAAGTGGTTCCGGCTTCAGCGGTGACGCCTGTTCGCAGGTCAGCGTGTATTGGATGCAGCGCATCCGGACGACGTATTACCCGATCCAGCTTGGGGTAGCGGCACTCCAGGCCGACGGTACCCTGAAGTTAAGCGCCCGCGTCCCGCTGGAGGCCCGCCCGGGCTACACCTATACGATCGCGGCCATCGGCACAAAAAGCCGCGCGTCGACGACGTTCGAGGTGATCGTCACACCCGTGCCAACCCCCACCCCCGCTCCGACCGCAACCCCCACCACCCTCCTGCTCTCGTGCGCGAACGTAAGCGACGCCGGAGTGTCCCAGCGCTCGCCGACCACCGCGAACAGCGCCCAGACCATGAACACCCGTTTTTGGTTCGATTATGTGCGGGCGGACTACTTCAGCGACCTGGCGCTCGTCCGCTTCGATTTAAGCGCGATTCCCGTTGGCGTGACCGTCCAGCAAGCGATCTTCAGCATGTACTTGCAGAGCGCCTCCGGCAGCGCAAATAGCGTGCCCATTGGCGCGCTGGCAATGGATCAGCCGTGGTCGGAAAACACCGTCACCTGGAACACGCTCACCGGGAACGGGCGATATTCGCGGGGCGGTGTTGTGGACACAGCCAGCGTGGGCAAGACGCCCGGCTATGTCTCGTGGAATGTGACGGCGCTTGCCCAGGAATGGGTCAACGCGCCTTCAACAAACTTTGGTATGGCCCTGGAAGACGCGCCGCCCTCGGCGCAGGAATTCACCCGCACCTATTCGACCCGGGAAAACCCGAGCGGAAACTGCCCGCAATTGCAGATCACCTACGACGCCAGCGCGGCCGGCGACGACCCGTATATTGCCGCCGTAGAGATTGTCCAATCGGTCGGCGGATACCGATACGGCCAGCCCTACCTCATCAGCAGCCCCGGATATCAGGCCGGGGCCATCACGAGTGTGGCGGGAAAATCCACGTTAATCCGGGTCTATGTGGGCACCGCCACGGGCGTCTTGGTCACCCTGGGCTCTCTTACGGCCTACGCCTGCGGCAGCCAAACGCCACTCGGAACACTGTCACCTTTGGGCGGCCCAATCTACGCCAGAGTAAATCCAAGGTTGGAGAGTCTGGTTGACACGCTGAACTTCCAGTTGCCTCTGGCCTGGACAAGCGGATGTCTTGATGCGACTCTCGCCATTACCGACGTCCTCGGCGCCGAAAGCCCGGCCCGGAGAGCCAACAACACGCTGATGTGGCGGGGCATCAATTTTGCCCAGACGAACCCGCCATTTCTATACATCGTTCCGTATCGGCATCCCATAACGGGCCAGGTTGCGGACACGAGCCCGGGAGAGATCCGCAGGGTGCTCCAGTATGTCGAGGACGTATTCCCCGTTGCAGACTCAGCAATCCAATACATGCTCCTGACGACTCGGACGGCCCCAATTCGCAGTCAGTTCATAGGCGGGCAGCTCACGTTCGACTTCCAGAAAAGCGGCGTGCTTGACGATCTCGACGATGTGCGCGACGATTTGGGTTGGGGATCGGGAACATTGATGTTCGGCATCGTTCCATGCGGCGACTGCGGTGGAATTGCCCGGCCAAGCGAAAACGTTGCGATGGGCGACATCGACCCGACCGTGGGCGCGTTGCCCTTCTTTTCGGATCAATTGGGCCGTACCTGGGCTCAGGAGATAGCCCATTTGTACCGGCGCCAGCATGCCGGAAACTATCACGGCGAGGCGGAGGGTGGCCCAGTTGACGGCAACTTTCCATCGAGCGGAAGCTTCTTCCATGGCGGAATTGGCAGCTATGGTCTTGCCCAGACCACATTCAGCTGGATCAATAACGCGTTACCATTCGTCATCCCGACCGGAAATGCGAGGCCTGCGGGAAGCGGCGCGCATTCCCATGAATACATGTCTTACGGCCACACCACACCCCAACAGTTGCTGAGCTGGACCTCAAGCTACACTTTCAATGCGTTGTTCCGAAGATTCTTCGGGTCGAATGGGGCCATCACGCGGCGCTCCGTCAACACCCCCGGCGCGGGCGTCGAAAACGTCATCGTTTCCGGCAGCGTCTTCACAGACAGCAGCGCGACCTTGCGGCCCTTCTATCGCATCACGACGACCCTGACATCCGGCCCGGGCATAACGGGCGAATACAGCATCGAATTGCGCGGCTCCGGCGACGCGTTGCTTCGCGAGTGGCGTTTTGACGTGGACGCCGCGACTCACGACACGGGCGAGTTCGCCTTTCACGAGTATGTTCCATGGATTACCGGGACGTCACGAATCGTCCTGCGGAACGGCGCTTCGCAACTTGCCGAGCGGCTCGTCAGCCCCCACGCGCCCGTGGTCCAGGTCTTGTCTCCCAACGGCGGGGAATCCATCAGCCGGACGCTGAACGTGGCCTGGAGCGCATCAGACGAAGATGGCGGCGACTTGCTGTTCACGGTCCTCTACAGCACCGGCGGTTCCGGATGGATTCCGCTCGCGACCAACATCACCGCCACGGCGCTTTCGCTCGACACCGCGCTCATTCCGGGATCCGACCGGGCCCGGATTCGCGTTCGCGCAACGGACGGTGTAAACTCGTCGCAGGACGATTCGGACGCGGGATTTGTCGTGGCGCGCCACCCTCCAGCCGTGAATGTCATCAACCCGGCCAGCGGGACCGCCTTCGACGCCGGGGTGGATATTCCCTTGCTGGGCGGGGCGTATGACGCAGAAGACGGCTCTTTGCCCGCCAGCGCGCTAACCTGGACGTCGAATCGGGACGGTGCCCTCGGCGACGGAACCCGGGTGATGAAAAAACTTTCGCCTGGGCCGCACACACTTTCTCTGCATGCGCAGGACAGCGACGGCAATGTCAGCACGTCCCAGGTTGAGATCGTTGTTGGCCGGCGCGGATTCTTGCCCATCGCCCTTAGAAGCCCATAGTGGCCTGGCCAGGTCCGCATTCCGCCACCGCCTCGGGCCCACGGTCTCGTGAGCGCCGAGGCCGGCCAAAAGCCAAGGGTGACGGTGGTGGCACTGGGCGACACAATTGCCCGGCGGAGGCAAGCGTTAATCAATGGACGATTAAAACATCCAGGCATGGCACAGCGTGCCCAACCCTGGCAGACCGGCTGAACTTCATCCCAAGCAGGGCGATCAATCAGCTCGAGATGTTTCAGGCAGAAACCTTCGACCCGTGACCATTGCGCGCGAGCTTGGATGGGCAGATTCGCTTGGCTTCAACTGTTCAAAGAAGAAGGCGTCGGCGCTATTCGCTGGGGCCTGGTGAGCGGCAGGACCAAGACAATCTATCCGTGGGGCTCACCCGGCGGCGGCCCCGAGCCCCCGCCCTAGTTCCACGACATCTTCCGCTCCGATGGGAAACCCTTCGATCCATCGGAAGTGAAGCTGACTCGGGCGCTGACGCGCTGAAGTCACTCATCCAGACCGCTTTCGCCCCGCTACGGCCACAATCGCCCCGATCAGCATCGTGATCGCCCCGGCCGCGGCCAGCCCTCCACCGAGCCACACCGCGACGGTGTTGCCCTCGGCTTGCTGCTTGAGGTACGTCGCGCGTGTGCCAGGGGTCACCCACTCCGCCTGGAGCCCGCCCGCTGCGGCCTTGCCAAGGACGAGGACGGCCTCGCCGCGGACGAGTCCAACGTAGCGGGTTTCGATACGTCCGAACTGGTTCGGCTCCGCCCACTGACGTACCTCGCCCGTCAGTACGTAATCGGCGTTGGTGATTCGCACCGGACCGTCCGGCGCGAGCAGCGTCAGCGGCGGCAGACGGGTCTCGCGCCCGCGCCACGGGTTGAACTTCGTGTCGGACGTCTCGCGTTCCTCGCGGGAATAGGCGACAAAATCGCGGAAGAGAGCCGGCTGATCCGACGACACCTTGCCCTCGACCAGGACGGCCCGGCCGGCTGGCGTGTCGGCCAGCGCGGCCGGGCCGAGCGGCGTGAGGTCCTCGACCCGGGCGCGCTCGGATGCGATCAAGCGGGGGAAGACGGCGACGACAAGGACTCCGCCGAGGGCGATTAGCGCGCCAACGCCGAGCAGGATCAGGGCAGCGATCACGGGGCCGGACAGGGAGCGCTTGGCACGCGAGCGAGATGGCATGCGCCGATTGTAGGCGTGGTCTGTCAGCCCAACGGCGTCGCCCGCAACGTGCCCAGGTGCTGCTGGAGCACGCCCAGCCCATACGCCAGCGGGCTGCCGACATTCAAGAACGTGTATCCCCAGCTCTTCTTCTCTTGCAGCTCTGATAGCTGGGTCAATGTCGTCCCCGTCGCGATGCCGGTGCCCTGCAAGCGCCGCGGAATCTCGCGCAGGATGTTCTGCACGCGCGGGTCCTGGACCTGGGTGATGATGCCCAGACTGGCTGAAAGATCCATCGGCCCGGCGAAAAGAACGTCGACGCCGGGGACACGCGCGATTTCGTCAAGATTGCCGAATGCCTCCTCGCTCTCAATCTGGAGGACCAACACGGTCTCCTCGTTGGCGGTCCGGATGACGTTGCCGCCGTCATCGCCCGTAATTGACGGCCAGTTGGGCGACACGCCGCGCTGGCCGAGCGGCGGATAGCGGGCATACTGAACCGCGCGGGCGGCTTCCTCGGCGGTCGTGATCTGCGGAACCATCACCGCAACCGCGCCGCTGTCGTAGGCCTTCTTTATCAGGTGCGGGTCGTTCCAGGCCACCCGGATCATCGGCGCCACGCCATGCATTCGGGCCAGGGCGGGGATGAAATCCAGGGCCTCAACGCCATACGGCTGGTGCTCCAGGTCGATCCACAGGAAGTCGATGCCGGTGCCACAGGTCTGGGCAGCCACGCCAGCGGTGGGGGCGTTCAGGACGCTGCCGAGGACCAGTTCGCCGGCGCGGATGCGAGACCGGAGCGGATGGGGATAGACGGATTTGTTCATGCCGCCATTGTGCCTGCGCGCAGTCGTTCGCGGGTGCCGACCGTCGCCTACTGGGATACGTGTCTCCCGGCGTTTTTGGAATACGGATTTTGCGGATGCGCACAGATATGAACGGATTATTCACTGGATTTATCCACGGAAATCCGTGCGCATCCGTTTAAACCGTGTTCCGAATGCTCGAGCGCCGGCCCTTCGATTGGCCTGGATTACCTGCCGCCCGGTACTCCAGGCGCGCTCTGGGACCGGCCGGGCGCCGCTACACCGCAATCATGAAGTTGTGAAGCTCGTAGCCCGAAGCCGTGCTGCTCCACCGAATCTCCGGCTCATGCTCAATCCGCAGCCCGGGCAGCGCCAGCAGGCGTTGGAGGAGCACATCCGTTTCCTGCAGCGCGACGTAGGCGCCCGGGCAGCGATGGCGCCCGTCGCCGAAACCGAGGATCGATGGCATCAGGGCCGGCTTGCGCAGCTCACGCGCCGGGCAGAGCATCTGTCCGTCCGCGCCAACGACGCTCTCATCCGCGTTGACCGCCTGCACGTCAATGCGCACCAGCTCGCCTTTCGGAATGATCATCGTTTCGCCGTTGCGCTCGACGCGCACGTCTTCGGTTGTCCGCCGTTTGATTTGACTGACGATCGGCTCGAGGCGGAGAACCTCGTGCAGGATGGCGTGCCGCTCCTGTTCGCCCGCGACCAAAAAGCGATCTTTCAGCCGCGGCTGGCCCATCAAATGCCAGAACGCGAGGGCGATGAATTCGCGAGTCGTGACCATGCCCGCCGCGCCGTAGGTTACGCACTCGGTGAAGATCTCCCAGTCCTTGAAATTGCCGCTGATGAGATAGGAGATCAGGTCGTCCTTCGGCTTGAGCTTGCGGGCCCTGATGGCCGGGAGCACATCCAACTGGAAAAAGCGCAGCACCGTGATGCGATTTTGCAGGTTGTACAGGATCCGGCGCGGGTGCCAGCGCGCCAGCGGCGGCGCGTCGCCCAGGAAGATATCCAGCCGCTTCTCGATCCCCGGTTTGGCGCTGTCGGTCAGGCCGACGACCTGGGCGACGACGCGCATGGCCATCCCGAGGCTCAGCTCGCGCAGATCGGCCTGACCGCGCTGTGTCAGCAGCGCGACCATCTCATCGGCCACCTGAGCCATGATCGGCTTATATTCGGCGACCGCTTTCGGGGTGAAGTACCGCGCGGTTTGCTTGCGCTGCTCGAGGTGCTCGGCGCCTTCCTGATACAGGATCGGCTTACGGGAATCTTTGGGCATGGCCGTGAGCAGTTCGGCTTTGAAGCCGGCCTGCACGGTGTTATCGCCCTTCAAGATCGCGCGGGCCAGGTCATAGTCGCGGATTTGCCAGACACCTTTCGCGTCCTTCTCGATCGCGGGAGCGGACAGCGGACTGTTCCGAGCGGTTTTGAATTGGGTGTGGTCCACGGGGCAACGCGCGACGCTGGCGTGAGGTTCTGAAGTGGTCATGCTTTTGAAACATCGTAGCCTATGACCGGCTCGCCGGGCGAATCCCTAGGCTTTCCTGAGAAGCGAAATACCG
>JBKJQK010000053.1:0-17240 GCA_046594095.1 Anaerolineae bacterium
GTCGACCGGGGCTACCTTCGCCGGGCGTTTGCCGGTCTCATTGTGTTTACGGCGGTGTATCTGCTCGCGTTTGGCCCGCTCATCGCCCACTATATCCGAAGTCCATTCACCTTTCTCAATCGCTCGCAGGAGGTGAGCATATTCAACGATATGACACGGGCCGGCAACGCGCAACCGCTGAGAGACAGCGCCGTGGCGCATGCCGAGATGTTCATGGTTCGGGGCGATCGAAATCCCCGCCACAATCTGCCTGGCGAGCCCATGCTGGACCCGATCACGGGTGTGCTCTTTCTGCTCGCCCTCGGTGGCGCGGTCTGGAATATTGCCGATCACCGTTATGGCTTGCTGCTGATCTGGCTGATCTGTTCGCTGGCGGGCGGCGTGCTGTCGACGCTAAGCGAGGCTCCGCAAGGCTACCGCACCCTGACGGCCATGCCGGCCATCGCGTTGTTATCGGCCGACTTCCTGATCCGGGCGGTTACCATGTTGCGGAATTGGCTGCTGACGCGAGCCGGCCGGCTGGGGACGGCGGCAGGCATCGCCGCATGCGCCGGCGTACTGGGCGTCGCCGGGCTTGCGAACGTCGACGGTTTCTTCAATCGCTACGCCAACAACAAGGCCGTCTATTTCGCCTTTAACGCGGCGGAGAATGCGATGGCACGAGAGGTGATGGAAAAGCGCGCAACGCATGATATCTACCTGTCGGATTCGGCCTACTACTTCAACATAAACCGGTTTCTGAGCTACACGCCCCGGCCCGCGGGCGGTGGTGTCGATAATCCGTTTTACAAGAACATCAATCCCGGCATGGACGCGACGGCGGCCAACAACGGGCGCGACGCGCTGCTCCTCCTGGACAGTTCGTACGCATGGGCGGTCGACGTGGTTGCCGGGTATTACCCCGGGGCGCTCGCCGAGCAAGTCAAGTCGCCCTCCGGCGAGCCGCTCTATTTCCGGGTCATGATTCCGTCCGGCGATCTCGCCGCCCTGCAGGGGCTCGATGGCGACTATGGCGGGGTCAAGCGCCACGATCAGAGCCTGTCGCTGTCCTTCCCGGCAGATCTGCCGCCCGGCGCCCGGCCGGACTCGGTCATCTGGGAGGGCAGCATCCGAATTCCCCAGAGCGGTCGGCTGCGCCTGCGCGGCGCCGGTGACATGGACGTTCTACTGAACCAGGCCCCGTTTGCGCAAGGCCAGTTCGTGGGCGCGGGTTTGTATCCGCTCCGCTTGATCCTGCGCAACCCCGGCGGGCAGCCCAATACCGGCCTGTACTGGCAACTCGGGGGGGACAAGGCGGAGACGGCTGTGCCATCGGACAGCCTGTTTGCGATCAAGGGTTCACGTTCCGGGCTCGTGGCCAATTACTACCGAACCGAGAACTGGTCCGGGCCGGTCGCCTTCAGCCAGACTGTGAACATGGTGATGATCGGATGGCCCGCCGAGGAGCCTTGGGCGTCGGCGTTCAGCGTCGCGTTCACCGGAAATATCAGCGCGCCCGTATCGGGGACCTATACGTTCTTTGTGAATGCCGACGACGGCGCGCGTCTCTCGATTGACGGGCAAGTCGTGGCCGCCGGACTTCTTCCTGACCGGCCCAACAATATCGAGGCGCGCGTTTCCCTGACCCAGGGACTGCACGGCCTGAACCTTGAGTATTTCCAGCGTGGTGGGAGCAAGCGGGTGGAATTCTGGTGGCAGCCGCCCAACGGGTCTCGTCAACCTGTGCCGCCCGGGATGCTGTCGCATTGATGAAGAGATTTGTCGTGGGTGTCCTGCGCGGATGGCGCTACTCCAGCGCCAGCCCAGTCCGCGCCGCGCTGCGCGTTTTGTTTAGTGGCGACCGGTATCACTGTGTTGTTTGCGATTCGGATTTGAGAATCTTCTTGCCGCTTCCGAGGTTGTATGCTCGCGAGACCGCGAGGCACGGCTTTCCCTATGGACCGGATGATTTTGAGACGTTGAATGCCTCCGCTTACGCGTGTCCGGTATGCGGCGCCAGTGACCGGGATCGCCTTATCGCGACGTACGCTGAATTGGTCGCAATTCCCGCCCTGCCCAAAACGGCAATGGTCGTCGACTTTGCTCCCGCGCAGGGGCTATCAGCTTACTTTCGGAAGCATCTGCCTGCAACCACGCGCTATCTGCGCGCCGACAAGTTTGCGCCGAATGTGGATCTGGCGGTGGATCTCTGCCATATGCCCGAGATCAGCCCCAATTCGATTGGCTTTTGGATCTGTTCACATGTGCTCGAGCATGTCGATAACGATGCGGCCGCAGTCGGGGAACTTTATCGAATCCTGGCTCCGGGTGGCCTTGGCATCGCGCTGGCGCCGGTGTTGTTGGATGGGGCCTATACGCCGCCAACTGCGCCGGCCCTTACTGAATCCGATCGATGGCATAGCTTTGGACAGGGCGACCATGCGCGTTTGTACACCCGGCAGGGCTTTGTCAACCTTCTGCTGAGCGCAAATTTCATCCTCGCCGAAGTTCGGGCGTCCGATCTGCTCGGCTCTCGCGCCGACGCGCTGGGCATCCAGCCGCGCGCAACATTGTATGTGGTTCGCAAATCGGTAGCCGGTGAGCGATAACGGCCATGGAAAAAGAGGAAGAACGTGTCTGAAAAAATCGTCCTGATCGGCGCGGGAGGGTTTGCCCGCGAAACGCTTGATGTATGCGAGGCGCGCAATCAGGACGGACATGGCCTGGAAGTGCTCGGTTTCATCGTGGACAAAGACTACGGAGCGCCGGGAACGATCGTGAACGGCAAGCCCATCCTGGGCGGTTTTGACTGGCTTGAAGAGCGGGCGAGCCAGGTCTCGGTTGTCTGCGCGGTTGGCGCCCCCCACATCCGTTTCCGACTCGTTAAGCAGGCGCAGCAGATTGGCTGCCGTTTCATGAGCTTGATTCACCCAAGCGCGATTCTTACGCGTTGGGTAACTATTGGCGAAGGTGTCGTGATTGCCGCGGGATGCATTCTGTCGAATCGCATCGGAATCGGCGATCATGCCCAGATTAACCCCGGAGCCATCATCGGCCACGACGCAACCCTGCAACCTTTTGCCACACTGGCTCCGGGTGTTCATATCTCCGGCAATGTCATCCTCGGCGCCGGCTGCTATGTCGGAACGGGGGCGAATGTGATCCAGAACGTCTCCATCGGCGACTGGTCGGTCGTCGGCGCGGGGTGCGTCGTCATTCGGGATGTGCCCGCGAATGTGACCGTGGTTGGCGTGCCGGGAACGGTGATCAAGACCCGGCCCGCGGGCTGGCACATGGAAGCCTCAGAACCCCGGCGCTAACTGCGGGCCGAGGTGGCTCCCCAAAGCGCCTTCCGCGTCACGGTTATTGCGCGACAACACCCGTGATCGGAGCTGGCTCGGGAAAGGCGGGAAGCGCGGCCGGGTAGGCGCCCAGAGGCGGCGCCAGGTGGCGAAACGGAATGATCTCGCGATTCTTCCCGGGTACGGTCCAATACAACCGCATCTGTGAGTAGGTCGTTCTGTCCGCAAAACGGAGACGAATCTCGTGCCAGCCTGCGCTGAGCGATGCGGGCGCGTTGACGGGAGCGCCGGCGGCTCTATTGGCAATGATGAGGTCGCCATCCACAAGCAGGTCTGACTCATCGCGCGACTCGGTTGAGAAGGCGTAGACGCCATCCTCCGGTGCGAACAGGCTGCCCGTCCACTCGATCGAATAGGGCCGGGGCAGGGGCAGAATGTGATACGTATAGTCGATCTCCGGCTCGATCTGGGTAAAGGCGGGTGTCCCCTGCCAGTCGCCATTCGCGAAGTAGCTCGCCCGCAGCCCGCTGGCAGAAGCGGGTTGCTTGAGCAGCGCGGACGCTGGAATCGGGCCGGCCGACGCGCCCGGGGGACGCCACAGGGCTTCAAATTGCGCCGCGGCGCCAGGCACCCTCAGCCGGAAGGCGTGCAGGCCGCGGGCCAGCAAGATCGGCTCGGCACTGACCGAGAACTCGTCAATGAAGAGTTCCGCCCCAGCCGGACCCTGAACGACGAAACCATACGGGCCATCCTGGATGACCTGCAGCGCGCCGCGTAACTCCACCCCGAACCCGCCCGCGACGGGCGCGTTTGCCGACCAATCCGCCGACGCGCTTGATAGCGCAATTCGCCTCTGTGGGGCGGCCCGAAAGTCTCCGGCGGGATACACGTCAGCCATGAGCCCCTGGGCGGCATCAAGACTGGCCGGTGACATCAGCACTTCGAAGAGCAGCGGCCCTCCGCCCGCCGGGGGCACAAACTGGCGGAAGACCGCGCCCGGATAGGCGCGCCGGAGTTGATCAAATTCGGGACGCAGACGGGGCTCCATCAATATGGCAAATCCCCGATTGCCCGCCTGCAGCAGAAGCGGCTCGGAGCCAGACTGGGTCCGGGCATTGAGGACCGCGCCAGCGGCCAGAAACTGGACCGCGGGCGTCAGCGCGTACGCTTCCGGGACGATCAGATCGAAGTCTCCGCCCAATCGGTTCATCTCTCTGGCTGCAATCGTCTCGGCCGTCGAGTGATTCACATAGACGTCGGCCGAGTTTCGTTGCGGGCCGAAGTACAACGCATAATTATAGTTCGCAACCGCGGCCAGCCCCAGCGCGCAGATGACGCTCAGCGCGAGCCGGACCGGCCGCCAGAGGCGCTCGGGCCCGCCGAGAGGGCCGGCGGTTTTCCCGAGCAGGGCCAGCGGCGTAACTGCAAAGTAGATTAGCGCCGGCTGGGTGCCGATGGCCCGCAGTGACTGGGGCGCCTCATAGTCCAGCGAGAAGATCGCTCCCGTGAGCATGACCGCAAAGGTCAACAATGCCAGCGCGTTGGCCGGGCGGTAGAAGCGGGTGAGCGCATGCGCCAGACCCAGCACAGCCAGGGCGCCGGTAATCGGATCGAGCATCGGTTCACCCGGCAGATTGTGCCGCGGATTCTCATCACCGCGCACGTTGAACATGAGGATATGTTTCTCAAATTGCCGGACAATCGCTTTGCCCAGATCGGGCTCGTCCCGGTTGGAGAAGATGGAAATGTTCGCTTGCCGGCCGGTGAACTCGGCCCAGTGCGTGGCCGCAAACTGGATGACCGGCATGCCGCCGATCGCCAGACCCAGCGCGCCGGTCGCGATAATTTTGGCCGCCTGGCGAAGCGCCATCTTTGGCGGAATGGCGTCCGGATTCCGCCCCCGCTGCGCAATCCGGCGAATCGCCCAAACACCGATTGCCAGAAGGCCAAATCCGGCGATGACGCCGAAGAACAGCCGGGTCGGGTAGTAGAAGCCCAGACTCAACCCCATGACAAGTCCCGCCCAGCCGAAGTACTTGAGCCGTTTTGTCTCGAGCGCCAAATCGAACAGGAGCAGGAGGATTGTCTCGAACGGCAATGGCGATAACCAATCGTTCCCAAGGCGGGACCAGATGATCATGTAGCGCATGCTGGCCCAGAGCGCCGCCGCGACCAGGCCCATCCCCGGGCCGAACCATCTCCGGAACAGGAAGTAGCTCGCGACGACGGTGACAACGGCGTAACTCACCGGGACAAGCCTCAGCGCCCATTCGTTTGCGCCAAAGACGGAAAACGAGGCAGCCGCCAGATATTGGAAATGGGCCGGGAGTGTGCTGGGCGCGCAGCATACTGGCCGAAACGCCGGGTTTTCCAGGATGCGCCGGGCAAAGACGCCCACGGTTCCCTCGTCGTACCATAACCCAAACGGATAACGATCGAGGTCGGGCAGGCGCATCGCGAGTGTCAATCCGATGAGCAACGCGACCGGCGCGGCCAACGCCGCCAGCCGGAGCGCCGATGGCCGATGGCCGCCCGGCGCGATTCGAGGGCGGTCGATCAGCGCGGCCGCAAACACCCCGACACCGACCGCAAACAGGAGCCAGCCTGCTCCGTTGTCGCCTTGAACAAACCGCGCCACGCCTGAGCCTGACGCGACGGCGGCTATTGCAATCAAAAACCGTTGCGCCGGCCGGGCCGCGGGAGTGTCCTCCGCGGCGGGCGCCCGGAGCAGCCGGCCGCCCGCAAAAACGGCGGCATCCACCCGCATGAATGAAGCGGCAAAAACGGCGGTTGCCAGCGCATAACGAATAATGGCCTCGTCCGGCGCCCGGCCGCCAGAGATCATCAGCTGGGCCGAGATCGCCAGAGCGATTGAAGCGGCTCCGCACACCAGGCGAACCGCCGTCCCCATTACTTTGCCTGCAGCTTCTGAATCCGGGCGTTCAACGTATCCACGATCCAGATCGTATTTCCGGCAATCGTGATGCCGGTCGGAATCCGAAATTGGCCGGGCTCGCGGCCTTCGCTTCCGAAATCGCCCAGCGCCTGGCCCGTCCGGCTGTATTTGAGTACCCGGTGGGTGGGCGCCGACGAAACATAGAGTGCCTGATCCGGTCCGAGCGCGAGCCTTGACCCGTTCAAGGGATCCGACGGAGGAATAGCGAACAGCGATTTGAACGCGCCGTCCGCCGCGAACAGCTGCACCCGTCCGCCGACACAATCAGACACCCAGATCTCGCCGCTTGGATCTCCAATGACGTCGCAGGGCTGGTCGAGCTGACCGGGGTCCTTGCCCTTTTCCCGAATCTCTACAAGGAGAGCGCCATTTGGATCAAGTTTGACCGCGCGCGAGCCGCCGGTGTCAGCCACATACAGGTTGTCTTTGGCGTCAATGGAGAAACTGCGCGGCTTGTAGAACCGGGTGGGCGACTCCAGCGCGCCAAGCGGGCGACCGTCGCGGTCAAATCGATACATCCGGCCTTCTTCGGCATCCATGACGATCAGTTCGTTCTTTGAGGTCACGACCAGGCCAAACGGCTCGGCGAACTTGATGTCGCCGTCGGCTGAATCGAAGGCGAAGAGATAGCGGCCCTCCGCATCAAAGGCCTGCACGCGCCGGTTCCCGGTGTCGGAGACAAATATCCGGCCGTCCTTCGCCACGGCGATCGCATGCGGTTGCATGAACTGGCCGGGACCGGACCCTTCGGACCCGATCACCCGGGCGACCGTCAACGGCAGCGAGCCGGCCGGTGGCTGGGCGGATTGCGGGTTGGCCTGATTGACCGCGGCTGCGATCGCCGACGCCGGCACTGGCGTGAAGGTTGGGAGGGCCGACAGCGCGCTGCGTGGCGTAGGAACGGGCGTTGCCAGGCTCACCGGGGCCAGGGAACCCGCCACCTGTGGCGCGGTCTCGCGCGGCGCCGGAAGATTCACCAGCACGACGAATACAGCCGCAAGACCGATTAGCGCCCACAATCCGGCGTATCGAATCAAAATGCGGGCCCGGATCGGTTCGTCAAGGTTGGGGACGGGTTCGGACATCGGGTCGAATGTTACACGACGGCCGCCCTACAACCCCAGATACGCCGCCCGGACGTGCTCGTTATCCAGCAGCTTCTTCGCCTCGTCGCGCTGGGTCACCCGCCCGGTCTCGAGCACAAACCCGTAATGGGCGTGGCTGAGCGAGACCTCGACGTCCTGCTCGACGATCAGCAGTGAAGTGCCCTGCTCGCGGTTGATCTGCTCGGCCGCCTCGATTATCGAATCGACCACCAGCGGGGCCAGCCCGAGCGACAACTCGTCGATCATCAGCAGCTTCGGCTTGCCCATCAGCCCGCGCCCGATCGCCACCATCTGTTGCTGGCCGCCCGATAACCCGCCGGCTGCCTCGCCCAGCTTCTTCTGCAGCGCTGGAAAAAGCGCCATCACCATGGCGTAGCTCTTGCTGACCTCGGCCCGGTCATGGCGGGTGAAGGCGCCCTGCATCAGGTTCTCTTTCACAGTCAGTCCAGGGAAGAGCCGCCGGCCTTGCGGCACGTGAATAATCCCCATGTTGACGATCGTGTCCGAACCCGCCCGGGTGATGTCCACCCCATCAAACGTTATTTTGCCCGCCCGGGCCGGCACCAGACCGGAGATCACCGACAGCAAGGTCGTCTTGCCCGCCCCGTTGGAGCCGATCAGGGCCACCATCTCCTGATCGCGGACCTCCATCGACACGTCCCACAGCACCTGAATTTGCCCGTATCCGGCTGACAGGTTCTCGATTTTCAGCATGTTGACTGCCTTGCTCAATGCGCCGCGCCGGCTGCCTCCGCCGCGCGCTCCTGCTCGGCCTGGCGCTTCACATACCGCTCGCCGAGGTAGGCCGAGATGACGTCCGGATTGTTCAAGACTTCCTGCGGTGTCCCATCCGCGATCTTCTTGCCGAAGTCCAGGACCACAATCCGGTGGGACAGGGCTTTGATCGCCTTCATGACGTGCTCGACGACCAGCAGGGTGATCCCATCGGCGTGAATCCGCTTGAGAAGGTCTACAGCGCGGTCGATCTCCGCGGAGTGCAGACCCGCCATGACCTCATCCAGCAAGAGGACCTTTGGCTCCATCGCCAGGGCCTTGGCCAGCTCAAGCCGCTTCAGGTCGGGGATCGTCAGGCTGCTGGCATCGGAGGCGATCTTGTCCTTCAGCCCGACCCGGACCAGGACCTGCTCAGCCCGGTCGAAGGCCTCGCGCGTGCCACGGGTCCGCCCGCCGGCCCCGAACATGGCCCCGACGGTCACGTTCTCCAGGACGGTCAGGTTGCGGAAGGGCCGCACGACCTGGAAGGTACGGGCCAGTCCCAGCCGGCCCATCAGGTGGGCGGGCCGGCCCGCAACGTCCTTGCCCATGAAACGGACCGTGCCGCCGGTCGGGGTATACAGCCCGGTGACGCAGTTGATAAAGGTGGTCTTGCCCGCCCCGTTCGGGCCGATGACGCCCAGGATCTCGCCCTCATGCAGCGACATGTCCACGCCGGTCAACGCGGACAGCCCGCCGAATGACTTGGTCAGGTCGATGGTTTCGAGAACCGCGGGTGTGTTGGTCATGATCGCCCTAGGCCTGGTTGTCGCGCGGGTTGCGCAGCAGCGACGCGAGGGTGAGCTTGCGCCGCCCGCTCACATACTCATACAGACCACGCGGCACAAAGATAATGGTCAGGATGATGGCGATGCCCAGCAGCGAGGGCTGGATACCCGGGAAGTTGAACAGCAGGAAGGTGCTCAGCGGCAAAAGAATCAGCGCGCCCAATATCGGGCCGATGACCGTGCCGGTGCCGCCCAGGATCGTGACGATGATGGGGGTCGTGCTGTACAACGGATCAAACATGGCATCCGGCGTGATCGAGGCGTTGTAATAGGCGAAGACGCCTCCGCACAGGCCGACGATGAAGCAGGTCAGGATCCAGGCGATCGTCTTGTAGCGGGTCGCGTCGATGCCCAGGGCCCGGGCGCCTTCCTCGTTCTCGCGGATGGCCAGCCAGCCAAACCCGAGCTTGCGCCGGCTGATCGCATAGGTGAGAAACACCACCGCGACGACCATCGCCAGAAAGCCGTAATAGACCATCTTGTAAAAATCGGTATCCAGGTTTAGCGGCAGGTTTAGCCCAATCCCGCCGCCGGTGACGTTATCCCACCCGGCCACCAGCTCGCGGGCTGCATTGGCGATGCCCAGGGTGGCCACCGCGAAGTAGTGGCCGCGCAACCGGAGAAGGGGCGGGCCGATGAGCAGCGAAAGACCCGCGCAGATCACGCCGCCGACGAGCATGGCCGGAAAGAACCCCCAACCCGCCTTGACCATGAGAACGCCGGTCGTGGTGGCGCCGATCCCGAAGAAGGCCACGTTGCCAAACGCAGCGTATCCGGTGTACCCGCCGATGAAGTTCCAGGCCTGAGCCATCAGGGCGTACATCAGGGCCAGGGTGATCGTCCGGAGTAAAAAGCCCGACAGCGCGCCCGTGAGCGGGAGCACGGCCAGCGCCGCAAGCAACACCCCGCTCACGATATACAGAATTCGGTCGCCTTTGCGCATCGCCTAATCCGCCTTCCCGCTGGCATACGGTTTGCCAAACAAGCCCTGCGGCCGGATAAACAGCAGCACGACCAGCAACACAAATGAGACTGCGTCCTTCAGGGCTGGAGCGTAGAAGCCGACGAAGACCTGGATCATCGCGATGATCATCCCGCCGGCCAGCACCGCCGGCACATTTCCCAGCCCGCCAAGCACCGAGACCAGAAACGCATACACGGTGTAACGCGCCCCAACATCCGGGGTGAATGACGTCGTCATGCTGATGAGCGAACCGGCCGCGCCGGCCAGCATTGTGCTCAGCCCAAACGTAAGGGCATACAGCGGCGCAACCTTGACCCCGGTCAGGCGAGCCGCGTCAAGATCCATCCCGGTTGCCCGGATCGAGTTGCCGGTTCGGGTGCGGGTCAGAAAGTAATGGAACAGCAAGACCATCACGACCGACAGGATGAGGACGGCCAGTTTGACTGCCGGGATGTTGATCCCCCCGATCGCGATGCTTCCGCCGCTGTAGGGTGTCGTCACCGAGCGCACATCGGCCTTCCAGATCTGTAGGATCAGGTTTTCGATCAGCATGCCGATCCCAAAGGTGATGAAGAACTTGGCCAGCAGAGGCGCCCGGATGACCCAGTTCACGATCCAGCGCTGGGTGGCGTAACCCAGGACGAACAGGATTGCCATCGAGATCGGGATGCTGAGGAACGGGTCAATCCCGAGACCGGTGTACAACGTGTAGGTGATATACGATCCGACCACGACAAACGCGCCGTGGGCAAGGTTGACCACCTGCATGATCCCCCACACGATGGAAAACCCCAGCGCGACAAGCGACAGCACCCCGCCCAGGATCAGGCCGTTGACGAGGGTTTGGGCGAATTGAACGGAGTTCATGCGCGTGATTCAGTGAAGGAGCGCGCCATCCCGCGCAGCGCCGGATAGCGCGCTCCTCATTCGAATGGCTAACGCTTGTCCCAGTTCGGGGCTGGATACTGGAAGGCCTTGGAGGCCGCGTCGGCCGGACCGACCGTCCAGTTGCCGCCGTCGGTGTAGTTCTGCTGCACGGCCATCGGCTTGAAGGTGTTGATCCCCCGGGCGTCGAATTTCACCCGGCCATAGAACGATTGGAAGTCAAGGGCCGCAATCGCGTCTCGGACGACCGCCGGATCGAGCGAGCCGGCCTTCTCGATGGCCCGCTGGAACGCAAACACGGCCACCGCCGATTCCGCCACCTGGTAGGGCACGGTGGTCTCATACCCGCCCTGGGGGTACTTCGCCCGGATCGCCTTGGCGAAATCCTGGGGCGTGCTGAACGCGTCCTGGGCGTCGCCCTTGAGCTTGAGCTCCTCGGTCCATTGGGCGGCCCCAAGCACGTAGTCGGCGTCCTTGCCCAGCGATTTGCGGAACTCCGGCGCGGTCGGCCCAACGGAGAAACCCCAGGCCTTCGCGTTCACGCCCAGTTCCTTGGCCTGCTTCATGGTCAGGATCGCGTCCTGAATGTGGCCGGCGCCCAGGATGACGTCTGGGTTGAGACCCTTGATGGCCGTCAGGTTCGAGGAAATATCGGTGGCTTTGGCCGGGTACTTGTCGTTGTAGACGACCTCAAAGCCCAACTGTTTGGCGTACTCGACCGCGCCAGCGGCCACTTCGAGGGCGAACTTGTCGGTCTCTGCGATGACAGCGACTTTCTTGGCGGCTGGATCCTTGGCCTTGACCAGATCAAGCACACCGCGCAGGTAGTTGCCGGCCGGGCTCAATACCGCGAAGGTGTATTTGAAGCCGCGGCTGAAGATCGACTCGGCTGATCCGTTGGCCTCGATCATCGGAATCTTGTATTTCTCGACGATGGGGGCGGCCGTGTCAGTCGGGTTGGAGCCGTACGGGCCAAGGATAAAGGCGACCTTGTCTTCGGTGATCAGCTTCTCGATGAGCTGGCCGGTCTGCTCAGGCTTGCTGGCATCGTCGTAATACTTGATGTCGAGCTTGCACTTGTTGGCCCCGACCTTGACCCCGCCGAGTTCGTTGATCTTTTCCATGGCGATGTCGTAGCCGTCTTTGGTGTATTTGCCCTCGGCCGCGGTCGTGCCGGTGAAGGACACCGCCGCGCCAAACGTGATGGAACAGGCCGCCGCCGGGGCGCCGGGTTTGGCCGGGGCCGCAGTCGGGGCGGGCGCCGCGCCGGCGCCGCATGCCGCCAGCATCATCGCGGCGGCGAGCAAACCAGACAATCGAACTGTGTGTTTCATGGCTACGTTCTCCTTTGCTTCATGGGTCGAGATCACGCGCCGGCCCAGGGACAGGACCGGTCTCAGATGAGGGCAAGCGTAGCGGCCAGACCGGAACAGCGCATAAACGGGTGGGGGGTCGGTATAAACAATGTGTAAATATCACCGAAACGTGACGAAGATCGATACCCGCGGCTGGCCGTCGACCGCGCGGCTGCGATGCCCGCGCCCGGTCACATCCTCGACGAAGAAAATATCTCCGGCCACAAACCGGCGCGTGTCTCCGTCGCTGGTCTCGATGTCGACCCCGCCCGATAGGACGATGATGGCCTGGCGCTCGGGCGCGGTGTGCCAGTCGTAGTCGTAGCCGCCGTCGGTGTGGCGCAGGATCATGCTCTCGGCCGGTATCCGTTCGGACAGGTAGCCGATCGGACCGCCGTCGCGTAGCGGAACGACAATGTCCTCGAAATGCGATTCGCCGTCGGGCGTGGCGAAGATGCGGCTGATCTTGAGGCTGCAGGTTGTCATGGCGAAAACCGATAGCCCACACCCGCCTCGGTCAGCAAGTGGCGCGGATTGGCCGGATCGACTTCGATCTTGCGGCGCAGGCGCCCAACATACACGCGCAGGTATTCGGCCTCGTCGCCGTATTCACTCCCCCATACGCGTTGGAGCAGGGCGCGCTGGGTGAGCGTTTTTCCGGCGTTCAGAACGAGCTCGGCCAGCAGCGCAAATTCCGTCCGGGTCAGCTTCAGCTCCACGCCGCTGCGTCGCACGACGTGGGCGTCGACATCCAGCTCCAGCTCGCCATACCGCCTCACCCCGGTGACGTGCGGAGGCGTCCACTGCGAGCGGCGCAACGCGGCTCGCACCCGGGCGAGCAACTCCTCCACACTGAAGGGCTTGGTCAGATAATCATCGGCGCCCAGGTCGAAGGCCGTCAGTTTGTCGCGATCGCTGTCGAGGGCGCTCAGCACGATGATTGGGACGACTGACTTCTCGCGCACGCGCCGGACGACTTCCAGACCATCCATACGCGGCATCATCAAGTCCAGGATCAACAGATCCACCTGCTCGCGCTCGAACTGGGCTATCGCCTCGAGGCCGTTGGTGGCCTCGAACACGCCAAACCCGCGGGCGCGCAGATTGCGCGAGACAAAATCACGCAGGGCGGCTTCATCTTCTGCGATCAGGATGGCGGCCAGTTTTGTGGCGCTCATGATGTGCGCGCGGCTGCAACCTCTGGTCGGGCCGGAATCACATTGGAATTCTCCTCCGCGGGCAAGGTAAAGGACACCCGAGTGCCGGTGGCATCGCTGTCGACCCAGATTCGCCCGCCGTGGGCCTCGACAAAGGCCCGGCAGATCGCGAGGCCCAGACCGGTGCCGCCGGAACGGCGCTGCACGCCGCGCCGGGCGCGGTAGAAGCGCTCAAACAGGTTGGGAATCTCGTCGGCGGCGATCCCCGGGCCGTTGTCCGCCACTTCGATTACGGCGCCGCTCGCGTCCAGCCGGCCCCGCACAACGATCTCACCTTCGCCGTATTCTCGGGCGTTCTCGATCAGGTTGCGCAGCACGACCTCGATGCGTTGGCCATCCACCCTCAGGCGCGGAAACCCCGCGGGAAACTCGACCCGGACCGTGTCCACGGGAAGACCCAGCCGGGCCAATGCCCGTACGACAAGCTCGGGCGTCTCCCATAGGCCGCGCCGCAAGGCCAGCAGGCCGGCCTCCTGGCGCGACAGGTCGAGCAGATGGGTCAGCAACTCGCTCATCCGGTCGGACTCGTTGCTGATCGTTTGCAGGAAGTGGCGCTGATCGGCCGCCGACCAGACGACATCATCTTGCAGCAAAGTTGAGGCATGCCCCTTGATGGCGGCAAGGGGGGTGCGTAATTCGTGGCCGACGGCGCCCAGCAGGGTTTGCTTGTCTTCCAGCGCCTGTCGATAGAGCTTCTTGTTTTCGGCCGCGATTTCGCGCAAGCGCTCGTCGCTGCGCTCGTAGAGCACGGCGTGTTCCCAGGCGAGGGTCGCGTGGTTGGCGAAGACCATCAGCAGGTTCACCTCGGCCTGGCTGAAGGCGGTGGGCGTGTTGCGATGGACCAGCAGGATTACCGCTCCGGCATGCGGGCCGATGATCGGAATCGCCAGGATGGCCTGGAATCCCTCGGCGTACGACACCGGCGGAAAAGGTAACCCTTTTTCGCCGGCGATGACCTGGACTGGGCCGCCCGAGCGCAGGGCGCGGGCTGAAGGCGAGCTTGGATCGTCGACCGAGACCGACACCATTCGCTTGTAAGTCTCGTTGTGGCCCTCGCTGACCAGCACATACAGCCGGCGATTCTCATCTGGAACAAGGACGGCCGAAGCGTCGATCCGGACCAATTCGCGGGCGGCCCTCAGGATCTCGACACACACCACCTGCGGGTCCAGGGTGCCCACCACCGAGCGCGACGTGGCCAGCAGCGTGCCGAGCTCGTGGATGCGGTTGGCCACATCAACCTCGAGGCGGTTGAGCGAGCGGGCGAGCTCGCCCACCTCGTCGGGGCGTCCACCCAGCCGGCTGGGTCGCTGCGGCGTTCCCGCAATCAGCGCATCCCGATAGTCCGCCGCGAGCGTGTGCAACGGCCGGATCACCCGGTTCATCAGCAACATCCAGAACAGAAAACCGCCCAGCGCAAAGACGATTGCGGCAACCCCCAGCCAGGTGTTGAGGGTGTTGATCGGATCCAGGGCGATCTGGGCGGGCTGCTGGGTGATCACCCGCCAGCCCTCGGCCGGGATCGGCGCGGCGCTGAACAGCCATTGCTCGCCTGGCCGGCCCTCGCCCAGGATCGTGCATTCGCGACAGGCCAGGGCCGCGAGCGCGCCGGGATAGCGGTCGAGGGCGATCTCGCCCACCACCGAGGTGGCGACCAGGTCGCCTCCATCTTCCACGATATGGACCGACAGCTTGACCCCCCGGCGGGCATATTCCTCGGCGATGGCCGCGAGCGGGGCGCTGAGCGTCTCACGGGGGATGTTCATGGCCACCAGGCCGCGGAACGCCCCGCTGGAATCGCGCAGCGGGTGGGCGATGACGATGACGGCGCTCAGCGTCGTGCGGTCAAGCCCATTGGCGGTGAATAGGCCGTTCGCGGCCCGCGAACTCCGGAAGGCGGGTTGCTGCGAGAAGTCGGCCCCAATGGTCAGCGGGTATTCGGGCACCGACACCCGCATGATGGCGTTTTCGTCAAGCCAGTAGATCAGGTCGACGTCGCGGCTGGCGTTTTTGTAGTCGCGCAGGCGAGCCTGGAGCTGGCCGGCCACGGCCGGCGAGGTCATCGCTTTGGCCGCAAGGTCGCCCAGATTTTGATCGTCGAGGTTGACCAGGCGCAACAGCGCGGTGCGGGCCGCCTGGGATCGCTCGCCTATTTCGTGGGCGATTGAGCGGGCCAGGGCGAGGTTGTTCGCTTCGGCGTCCACCCACAGCTGGCGCTGGGCGATCCCGCTCACGATCAGGCCCGCGCCGAGCGCGATCGCGACAAAACAGAGATACGTCCCGAGCAACTGGGCGAGCAGTGAGCGCCGCAGGAACGTCAGCATCGTGCGTCCTGTTGTAGCACAGATAGAATCAACCCATGCCGATCCCCGCCATCCAGGCCGCCATCACCTTCCTGTACTACGACGATCTGCCGAGTGCCTGCGCCTTTTACGAGGACGTCCTTGGGCTCGAGAAGAAGGTCGATCAGGGGTTCTGCAAGATTTACGCCATCACCCCCCAGGCATGGGTGGGGCTCGTGGACGGCATCAGCGGGACGCACAAACCGGCCGCCGACAAACCGGTCATTCTGTCCTTCGTCACCGCTGAAGTCGACGCCTGGCATGCCTATCTCGTCTCGAAGGGTGTGTCGATGTTCCGTGCCCTGGCCACCCATCCCGCGATCGGCGTGCGCGGTTTCATGGCCCTCGACCCGGGCGGCTATACGCTGGAGTTTGAAAAGTTCCTGGGCCATTAGCCATTAGCGGCTGGCTAAAAGCTAAAGGCTAACGGCTCCCCCCGTCCCCGCACTCTCAACAATCGCCGCCTGGGCCAGGGCGACGGGGAGCACGCGCCGCGGGCTGGTGTCGGGCTCGGTGCCCGAATGGATGCAGTCGATGAAGTGGCGCAGTGACATCACGAACGCGCCGGTGATCCGTCCGCCAATCTCATCCGCGGTGTGGACGCCCACGAACTCGACCTTCTGTCCGCCCTGCCCGTTGAAGACCTCGGCTACGCGAGTCCGGTTGTTGTAGAAAATCGCCCCCTCGCTGCCGATGAATTGGATGTATCCGTCGGCGATCTTGGGATACGTATTGGGGTGGATCCACGAGGAGTGAAAATTCGCGCTCGCCCCGTTGTCGAGTTGGATCAGCGCATTCAGGCCGTCGGCCGCGTCGATGCCCCGCCCGGCCAGTACGCCCCGAACTTCGCGGGCCACCACTTCAACCGGGTTGGCCTTCAGCATCCAGCAGGTCAGGTCAAGATCATGGCTGGACATGAAGTGAATCGGGGTCGTCCTGGACGCCCAGGACGCGATCATTCCGGTTGGCACGGAAATCGCATCGAACTTGACCGAGATCACCATCCGCGGTGAGCCGATGGCGCCAGTCTCGATCTGCCGTTGGATCCAGGCGTAGTCGGCCGCATAGCGCTGGCTGTAGTTCACCATGGCGGCCCGCCCGCTGGCTGTGGCGGCCTCGGCCATCGACCGCGCTTCGGCCGCCGTCGTGGCCAGCGGCTTCTCGACCAGGGCGTGTTTGCCGGCCCGCAGCGCCTCAACGAAGACATCGTGGTGCAGATGGTCAGGGGTGGCGATCGCGACCGCGTCGATGGCGGCCGTGCCCAGCGCGGCGCTCAGGCTGGGGAAGGCGGCCGCGCCGTAACGCCCGGCGACCTCCGCCCCGCGGGCCAGGTTGACATCCACGATTGCGGTGACCTGGGTGTCGGCCTGCTCGTGAAAGACGCGCGTGTGGCGGGCGCCGAGCAATCCCGCGCCCACAACACAGATGTTCAGTTTAGAGGTCATGATGGATTTTGACTCAACCCTTGACGGCGCCCATCCGGACGCCCTCAAGAAAATAGCGCTGGAAGATCAGGAAGAAGATGATCATCGGCAGCGCCGAAAGCGCGGCGCCGCTGAAGATGATTCCCCA
>JBKJQK010000061.1:0-5180 GCA_046594095.1 Anaerolineae bacterium
ACCGTATTCGGCACTGGACTGGCGAGATAAGCTCGCATGACCCGGGCGCCGGCTTCGACCATTTCCTTCACTTTCGAAAAGTCGCCCAGGGCCACATCGGGGAAGTCGTAGACCGGGATGTGATGGAGCGTGATTCCGGGCGTTTTGACCGCCTGGTCTAGCTCGCGCAGCGCTTCGCCGTACAAGACCGGCTTGACCGACGCGTCGACGATATTCAGAAGCCGGTCGAACGAGCGCGGGTGATCGTGCGAGAAGGCCAGATCGACCGCCCAAATCTCGGTCGCGCCACGATCGATCGCCAGCGCAACGGGCAGGTTTGAAACCGCGCCGCCGTCCACAAATACCTCGCCCTTGCGCAGGGTGGGCGGAAAGAAACCTGGCACGGCCGCGCTGGTGACGACGGCTTCGGCAACGCTTGCCGTCGGATCATCCCCGTAGACGTACAGCGTGTGCGTCCGCAAGTGGCCAATCGTGACGTATAGCTTGACCGTTAAATCTCCGAAGGTCTGGCGGCCGGCGGGAAGCGCCCGTTTGACGATCCATTCTTTAAGGGCGGCGTTGTCCGAGATATAGCTTGCCCCCCGGACGAGTTGCCAGAGCGAGCGCAGCGGGCTGGCCGCGATGAGCTTTCGCTCGCCGGCCCGCACCCACAATTGCTCCATTTGGTGGGTCCACTCGACAGTGGGATGGAAGGCCAGCATGGCTCCGTTCAGGGCCCCGGCCGAGGAGCCCACAATCATCTCGGGCTGGATGCCATGCTCGAGCAGGGCCCGCAGCGCGCCAACTTCCAGGGGGCCGCGGTTGCCACCCCCGCTCAGGACAAAGGTTCTCATGGTGCTGGCATTCTACGGGTGAGGGCAAGCGGGGTTCGTGACGCAAGCCCCAACCCGCGTTATTAACGGAGGGAACTTCGGATAACCCTTGGGGTGGCCGCACATCGAGTTGCGGCTGGGAGCGTCGTATGGGCGGCCACCCCAAGGGTTGTCGGACGACGCCCGGGTCGATGCGCGCGACGACGTCTCCCCGGCGCGATTCTAACGTCGTCGGTCAACCCTTCGGGTGGCCCGCATAACGTTATAACGGATGCGAACTGACATCGGGCCGCCCGAAGGGTTAACCTACGTTCGGCCGCGATGATTGGATCTATTCGGGCAAATCCGCGCGCATCCGTGTGATCCTCGTTGCGGCGCAAGCGCAAACCCGCGCGGGCCTATCGCCGGACGCGGATCGCCCGCGCAGCCGCCTCGAAGTAGCCCGCAGCTTCGTCGAGTTGGCCGAACTTCACTTCGCGCTCGGCGGGCGGAAGCCCAAAGTACTGCGCCCCAAAGGCCTCCAGCGAGTACGACTCGCGCAACTTAGCCTGAAGCGCGCGAGCCAGGTCCTGGCCGATGAAGTCCCCAATCGTGGCCGGTAACTGATCAGCATGGAAGAGCATCTCGCCACACGTCCCGTGCGGGACCTGGAGGTGGCGCAGCGACTCGGCCGCCTGGTGCAGGGTCCCGGCGATGTCGAGGTAATAGGCGGAGATGGCCTGTTTTCGCCCGGCCTCCGCGGGTGGGGCGAGCAGGGTGGCGGCCAGTGTGGCGCGGGCGATCTCGACCTGTTTATCGGCATCGTCCCCTTGGATGTTCACCACGATCTGGGCAATATTTCCGCTGTTGTTGCCCGCGATGCCGATCCCGCCCGCGCCGACGGCCTGCGCGCCTGCCCCCTGGGCGATTGCGCCGCCGCCCATCAGAGTCGCTGACGCGGTGGTGAGGGCATCAAAAGTCTCCTGATCGATCGCGCCCAGCGCAAGCGCGTGTTTGAGTTGATCCAGTCGGGTTTGAGGCTTGTCGGTCATGGTTCGATTGTAGAGCGGCTGGACAGTTCGTGCGTCCTCGTGTTCAATTGCGGTATGGATCCGCTAACCCTGATCGTCGCCGCCATGGCCGCGGGCGCGGCCGAGGCCGCCAAACCTACGGCCGCCCAGGCCATCAAGGACGCCTACGCCGGCCTCAAGGCCCTCATCATGCGCAAACTCGGCAGCGCGCCGAACACTGCGGATGCAAATGATGCAATCGAAAAAGTTGAGAAAAAACCCGAGAATACGCCGCGCCAGGACGTGCTCAAGGATGAACTAAAGACAGCCCAGGTCGATGAGGACGCTGAGATCCTCAAGCTGGCGACCAGCCTGCTCGAAGCCGCGAAAGGCGCCGGGGCTTCGACGACGACCTACACCGCCACACTCAGCGGCAGCGGCGCGATTGCCCAGGGGCATGGCGCTATGGCCGCCGGTGCGGGCGGCATTGTCATCGGCGGGCGCAATACTGGCAACGTTAACACCGGCAATCAGCTCAACGCTCGCAACATCAAAGCCAAAGATCTGGTCGTTGGCAACAAGACCGAGGTCCACAACTATGGCGCCGCCGCCACTGACGCCTCAGCCTATATCTCCGAGGCAGGGAAACGCCTGGCCAAACTGCTCAACGACTACTTCAGCGAGTCTGATCTCGAAGGCCTGTGTTTTGAGATGAACGTGGACTGGGAGAACCTGCCGGGCGAGGTCAAGGAAGCCAGGGCCAGGGCGATGATCCTGCATGTCGAACGCAAAGGCGAGCTCGCGGAATTGCAGAAACTGGTTCGCGTGGCCAGGCCGAATCTGAAGGGCCTGGTGTAGGGCAGTTCGCGCACCGGCCCGGCACCACCATCACCCCAGCGCCGAAGGCTCGGCCCATACCAGCCCGGGGCAACGCCCTGGGTGGCATCATCCATTGCGGTCGCGCACAACGCACGATTAGCGGAGGTGGCGCTTCCCCTACGACTGTTCGGGCGTGTAGCTGCCGCGCCCGTCGTTGACGATCTCCGGCGTGTACGCGCCGTTGCCGCCATGACCGTTGCCGTTGCCGCCGCCATTTACCGTCGGGGCGGTCGCGGGCGGGGCCGGGTTCTTCGGCAGTTCACCGGTCGTGGGTGCCGAGGCGCCATTGATCACAATGACCTCTTCGCGCGCGCCGGCGCCTGTCGTCGGCCGGACGTAGAAGGTTTCGCCGGTTGGCGCGCCGGCCCCCCGGGCGGCCGCCATGGTTTGGGCCCGAATCGCGGCCAGGGTGCGCGGGACGTTGTCCGCCTCGGATTGGCTGCTCTGGTTCGTCTCAATGACAGCCACCACTTCCTTGCCGCTCAACGTGCCATGCGCCAGCAGGCCTTCAGCCAGAGCCGTAACCTCTTTCCAGTGCCGACGCAACAGCCTGTCGGTCATGTCCTCAAGCTGCAGCCAGTATTCCTCCAGGACCTTGTTGTTGCGCGACATCGAATCTCCGGCGAGTTCGAGGGCCAGCTTGGGGCCAAAGAAGCCGGTACGGGCCATGAGGAACAAGTTGCGCTGCACGCTCATGTAGTCCCCGCCGACGCTGTTGTAAATCTGGCCGGTCAGGATTTTCTCGGCCGCGCGCCCCGCCAGCGAAACGATCGTGTCATAGGCATACCGCATGACCGGCTCGATGTGCTGCTCGACCGTGTCGACTGGTTGCACGTGCCCCTGCGCGCCGCTGGACAGGCGGACGATGGTGGCTCGCACGATCTTCTGGTCGGGCATGACGTAGTACTGGGCGATGGCATGCCCGGACTCATGGTAGGCCAGCACCCGGCGCTGCTCCTCGTCCATCTCTTCGATGGGCGTCTCCATTCCCAGACCTTGCTCCATGAAGGCCTTGTCAATGTCACGCATCGAGACCTTGCGCCGGCCGTCGAAGAACGCGATACGGACCGCGTCCTTGGTGATGGCGCTTGAAATGTCGGCCGGCGTCTTACCGACGGTGTCGGCGACCAGTGCCTCGACGTCCAACGAGTCGTCGCACTTGATCTTCTTGAGGTAGCCCTCGATGACCATCCGCCGGCTGGCCCGGTCCGGGGCGTCGACCGAGATCTTGGTGTCAAGCCGGCCGGAGCGGGTCAGGGCCGGATCAAGCACATCCGGTCGGTTTGTGCTGCCCATCCACATCACGTGCCAGTTGCGCTTTGGCACGTAATTGCGGCCAAAGAATCTCCAAAAGCGCATAGCGTTCTTGTCGGCCCGCGAGTTCTCACCCATCCCGTCCATCTGGCTTAGCAAAGTCGTTAGGGCGAACGACGACCCGGCGCCCATCATCCCCATCCCGCCCCCGCCCATGGCCGTCCCGCCGCCCCCGCGCACGCCCGAGCGCGATGCCCCAATCCCGTCAATCTCGTCAATGTAGGCGACGCAGGCCCCGTATTTCTTGGCCAGATCGCGGGCCATCTTGCTGAAGCGCAGGACCATCAGGATGTCCATCCCCCAGAACATGCCATAGAAGCTCGTCCCCAGAGCCGAAATGAAGGCCATCCCGGACTCGCCTGCAATGGCTTTGGCCAGGAGTGTTTTTCCGGTTCCCGGCGCGCCATATAGCAACAGTCCGCTGATGTACTTGCCGCCCATCTTCTCGAAGTCCTTGCGATCGCGCAGGAGCGACATCCACTGGCGGACCAGTTTGACCAGTTGGGGCTGGCCCCAGTAATCGTCAAAGGTTACGGTCGAGTCGTCGCCGGGACGGATGATCTGGACTTTGGGGCGCGACAGGAACCAAAACAGGAATCCGAACTGGACCACGATTCCCACCATCAGCGTGGCGATTTGGACGAGCAACTGGGCCGCGGCGCTGATGCCGCTGAAGAAAACATTCAGCGACACGTCATCGATCGTGGCGATAAAGAAAACCGTGGCCAGTATGCTGATCACCACGAAGGTGGTGACGAAGCTCTTGGCCGCCCGTTTAAGCCGCTCAGGTCCGCGGTTGTACGGGATATCGATTTTCTGGCGCGCCTTTCGGGGTTCCGGCAGGCGGAGCCTGTTGGTCACGTTAGCCATGGTAGAAAGATCTCCTGAAAATGATTGTAGCGTTCTTTACTGGACCTGTGATCGCCTGGTCCTGAGAGTCTTGTGAGCGTTGGCCGAGGATGTGCCAATTCGCCACTTGAGGCTGCGAAGGAGGAAAAAGAACCTCACGCGAAGGCGCGAAACCGCGAAGCTGCGAGGGTGAAGAAAGAACCTCACGCGAAGCCGCGAACACGCGAAGAAACGGAATGGAGAAATCTTCGCGTGTTCGCGGCTTCGCGTGAGATAAACCTTTGCGTGTTCGCGTCTTCGCGTGACATAAACCATTGCGGCTTCGCGTGAAACAATA
>JBKJQK010000084.1:0-11430 GCA_046594095.1 Anaerolineae bacterium
CGCGCTGCCCATCGCGACGGCCATCTCTCTCGAAGCGGGCTGGCCGTTGATCTATCCCCGCCGCGAAGCCAAGGAATATGGCACCCGCGCAACGATCGAAGGCGCGTTTAAGGCGGGTGAGACGGTCGCCATCATCGACGACCTGGTCACCACGGGCGACTCGAAGATCGAGACCATCCAGAAGCTTGAGGGCGCTGGACTCAAGGCGCGCGATATCGTTGTGCTGATTGACCGCGGCCAGGGCGCGGTGGAGACACTGGCCGCGGCCGGCTATGCGCTGCACTCGGTGGTGACGCTCCCGGCGCTGCTGGATGAGTGGTTGCGCACGGGTTCGATCACCGCTGCCCAACGGGCGGATGTGGTTATGTTTTTGGCCCAATGATCTATGATGCCGCGCGGCGGGCCCTTTTCAAGCTCGACCCCGAACGCGCCCACGCGCTGACGCTCGAGGCGCTGCGGGTGGTGGGCGCGCTGCCCCTGGCCCGGATCGCGCTGGGGCGGACATTCCAGTTTGAGGACCCGCGCCTCGAAGTCGAGGCGTTCGGGCTGCGGTTCAAGAATCCGCTTGGGCTGGCGGCCGGCTATGACAAGAATGGGGCCGCAGTCCGCGGGCTGGCTTGCCTGGGCTTCGGGCATCTCGAGATCGGCACGCTCACCCGCGGGCCGCAGCCGGGCAACCTTCGCCCGCGGTTGTGGCGCGCGCCCGAGGCGCGGGCAGTCATCAACTGGCTCGGCTTTCCCAATGCGGGCGTCGACGCCTTCATGGGCCGCGCCTGGCCGGCGCCGGCTGTCCCGATTGGGATCAACATCGGCAAGAGCAAGGACACCCCGCTGGTGGAGGCCGCCGGAGACTATGTCGCGCTGCTCGAGCGGGTCGCGCCCCGGGCGAGCTATGTGGCGATCAATATCAGCAGCCCGAACACGCCCGAGCTGCGCCAGCTCCAAACCCGGGCCTACATCGCTGATTTGTGCGGGGCCATCGCCGTCGCCCGCGACCGTTTGGCGGCGGGCGGTGGGCGGCGGCTACCGATGCTGGTGAAAATAGCGCCCGATCTCGAGGCCGGCGAAATCGATGATGTCCTGGACGCCGCGATCGGCGCTGGAATGGGTGGCGTGATCGCCACCAATACGACGCTGCGCCGCGAGTCGGCCTATGGGTTTGTTCCCGGGCGTTATGCGAATTGCGCCGGCGGCCTGAGCGGCGCCCCGCTGCGCGCGCGGGCGACCGAGGTCGTCCGCTACATCCACCAGCGCGCGGGCGCGCGCCTGCCCATCATCGGTGTGGGCGGCGTGGCGAGCGCCGAGGACGCCCTGGAGAAAATCCGGGCCGGCGCTCGTCTGGTCCAGATCTACACCGGGCTGATCTACGCCGGGCCCGGATTGCCGGCCCGGATCAAGCGCGGCCTGGTGATGGCAATTGAGCGGGCCGGAGCAGGCAAGATGGAAGCCCTGATCGGCAACTGGTCGCCGGCGGTAGAGGCAGTTTAGTAACCTTCGATTGATCTGATTGGATGGACGCAAGCGCCCACCCAATTCCGATTTTTCATATCGAGGATCCGACCTTTGGGTGAAACCTATACCAGGGTATCGACACAACCGGGGCAGAAACAACGACAACAGGCGGTTACGATTACTTCGTTCAAACCGGCCGGCGCGCCGGGGTATACGACAAGCGATGGGGGTGGGATGTCGAATCACATGAGCGCCGCCGGATCACATCATGATTCAAATGATCCGAAATATCCTCAAGTGGGGGGCTGCGCTCGCCCTCGGTCTGGCGCTGTTCGCGTCCAGTGTTCCTCTGGCAGCCCGCGACGCAAGCGCGGTAGTGCCGCGCGCCTTCCTCCCGAACCTTATCGCCACCGGCAACTGCCCCCTGAATCCACAGGAAGCGGTCCTTCTGGAACTCATGCGCTCCAACTCTGAACAGGGGCGGATTTCGCTGAACTGCAGCGCGTCGTTGCGCCAGGCCGCGTATTTCCACGCCGAGGACATGGCGGCGCGCGGCTATTTTGACCACGTTACATTGCCCCCCAACAGCATCGGGCCGAATCAAATGGCCCGGAACGCAGGTTATTCGTTACCAACCTTCTACGACCAATCCATCATTGGAAACAACATCGAGTCGATTGGGGCAGGGTATGCGACGACGGGAGCGATGTGGAGCGCCTGGATGGGTTCGCCCCCGCACCGCGACCATCTGCTTGGGCTGGCCCCATTTTATGCGGATCAGATTGATTTCGGGATCGCCTACGTATACGCGCCCGCCAGCACCTACAAACACTATTGGATCGTGATCACCGCTCTAAAAGGGCCGTAGCGTTTCAGCCGGGTTCGCCGGGCTCGTGGCCGTTCGAGGATTCAGACATCGCCCGCAGTTTGAACGCGGCAATCTGGCGCTCGCCGAGCGCAACCTTGATCGTGACCTTCTTGTCGCCGCGCAGCAATTCAAGGGTGAGCGTTGCGCCGGGGAGCTTTGTGCAGATCAGGGCGGACAGGTTGGCCCGCGGGCTGATCGGGCTGCCGTCGATGGCGCGAACCGCGTCGCCCACTTGAACTCCGGCGCGTTCGGCCGGGCTCTTTGCGATGACCCGAAAAACGAAAATACTCTCAACAGCCACTTTGCCGTTGAGATTTGAACGCGTCTGCCATTCAATGCCCAGGTATGGAACCGTACGATTCTGCACGACTATTCAGAGAATCCCGGGATTGCCCCGGAACCGGCACGATAGGCGATCAGGCTTAGCAAGGTCTGAGCTTCCCCTTTCGGGCGATATGAGTCCGGGGCGCATCCAGCAGGCTGTCTCATACGAGGTTGGGTTGGTAGGCGGGCAGGAAGACATCAAAGGAGGTTCCCACCCCGACTGCGCTGCGGGCCTGGATGCGCCCGCCGTGGGCTTCGGCGATGGTCTGGGCGATCGCCAGCCCCAGCCCGGCCCCGCCCTTGGCCCGCGAGCGCGACTTGTCAACCCGATAGAAGCGTTCGAAGACATGCGGAAGATCCTCAGGCGGAATGCCTGGCCCGTTGTCACTGACGGTCACCCGGACAATCCGTTCGCCGCCGACCGCCGGCGCGCCGGCCGCGTTGACCTCGCGAGCGGCTTCGTTTGCCGCCTCGATGTGGACGGCCGCTCCTTGGGGCGAATGCTTGATGGCGTTGTCGACCAGATTCAGGAGCACCTGCTTCAGGCGGTCAGCGTCGCCTTCGACTTCCAGGGGCGTGTCGCCCAGAAAGAGCGTGCTGACTTCGGTCTTGTCCTTACCGATGAACTTGCCGGCGCGCGCCACTTCAAGCACGAGCGTCTTCAGGTCGAAAGGCGCCATCCGCATTTCGAGCGCGCCCGAGTCGGCTTGCGAGAGCATGAGCAGGCTGCTCACCATGCGAGTCATCCGCTCGCTCTCGCTTGTGACGGCGTCGAGAGATTCGGTGTCGGCGCAGCCCATCCGCAGGAGATCGACGTTGCCCCGGATCACGGTGAGCGGCGTGCGCATCTCATGCGACACGTCCGCGACAAAGCGCTGCTGGGCGGTGATGGACTGAGAGAGGCGGTCCAGCATTTCGTTGAAGGCGATCGAGAGCTTACCGACCTCATCATTGGTCTGGGCCAGCACCCGCTGATCGAGATTGTTGGTCCGGGTGATGCTGAGAGCAGTGTCGGTGATCTGGGTGATGGGCCGGATGGCCCGCCGCGACACGGCGCCGCCGGCCGCCATCGCAATCAACATGGCGAACAGTCCAACGCCAAGCAGCGTTGCAAGCAAGCCCTGTTTGGCGAACTCGGTGTCTTGAATGGGGGTCGCGACCTGAAAGAAGATCGACAGTTGTTGACCGGTGCCGAGGGTTTTGAAAACCACCGGATCGGTGAGCACCCGGAGGGGCACATTATTGATCCGGACCGTGGTGTAGAACGGCATCCGGTTGTCCTCAGGCTGGGAGAACGACGCCCTGAGGCTGCTCGGATCCATCGGGCCGGTCAGGGCGGATGTGTTCGTGTCGAGGAGCTCGCCCTTATCGTCGTAGGCCTGAACGTAGATCGAACGGAATACGTCGGTGGGGAGCTCTGCGGCTACCTTCCCATTCCGGAGCAGGCCGGCCCGGGTAAGGTCCGTAATCGCGTCGTACGACTGGCGCAACAGCTCATCCACCTGGCGCTGCAGCAGCAAGCTAACGGCCCCATAGACCAGGGTGCCTGCGAGAATAAGCGTGAGACCGATGACGGCGGTGTAGACCACGGTCAATCGCGTGCGGATCGACATTTCCGGAAGCCTACGCCCAGCCCATGAGCGTTTAGTGAGTCATCCCGTTTTGGCGCGGATTCAGTTCATGTGCGGAAAGGCGGGATTGCGCAGAGCAGCGCCATGGCCACAGCAGACCAGCGTGGCTCCCAGGCGGGCCTCCTTGCGGGCCGAGGTCACCCCAATCGTATAGTTCCAATGCACGGGGGCAGGATCGAACGACAGTTTGCCGCCGGTCGCGCGGAGCGAATCGCCGGCGATCAGCAAACGCTTCTCAGCGGCGAAGAACGAAGTGTGGCCTGGCGTATGGCCGGGTGTGGCGAGGGCCTCGAGCCCGCCCAGGATCGGAAGGATCTGCCCATCCACGAGTGTCTCGTCGGGCGGGATGGCCGGGGTGGGCATGAACAGCTTGCCCACCACCCCCAGAATCGCTCGCATGGCGGCGCCGGTGGGTTTGCGCGAGGTCGTGCCGGCGCGCATTGCGTCGGCCTCGAGCCCGCGCGCAAAGATCCGGGCCCCGGTCAGGCGCTTGAGTTCGGCAGCCCCGCCGGTGTGGTCGGGGTCGGTGTGGGTGATCAGGATTCGTTTCAGGTCGGAAGGCTTGCGGCCGATGGCGGCGATCTCGGCCAGGACCTTCTTCGGACCGCTTCGGGCCAGGCCGGCGTCGATCAGGGTGAGGGCGTCAGGCTCGACGATGAGCCACAGGTTGACAAAGGAATTGTCGATCTGGCGCAGGTAGGGTTCGATCTGCATGTGACCGCATGTTAGCGCAGATGGAATAAGATAGGCCTGCGATGACCCAAACCTTCTATCACATCGGCTTCGGCGCCCACGAACTTGGCCCCCAGCCGCCCACCCTTGCCCTGCTATCGGGTGACCCCAACCGCGCGACAATGATCGCCCGGACATTCTTTGGCGCGCCGCGGGCCCTGTCCGAAAATCGCGGATTGAACAGCTACGTTGGAACGCTCGCCAACGGCCGGCCGGCGATTTCGGCCACCAGCGGCATGGGCGGGCCGTCGCTCAGCATCGTCGTCAACGAATTATTCCAGGCGGGCGTGCGGACGATGATTCGAATCGGGACCTGCGGGTCGATCCAGACGCGCGTAACGGTGGGATCGATCGTGATCACATCGGCCGCATTGTGCCGCCAGGGCGCGGCCAACGACATCGCCCCGCTCGAATACCCGGCCGCGGCTGATCCATTTGTGACCGTGGCGTTGGCCGAGGCTGCCGGGGCGCTGGGCATCGCGCATGCTGTCGGCATCACCGCCAGCGTAGACACATTCTTCGAGGGGCAGGAGCGCTCGGCTTCATCGGCCAACCCGCATCTGTTGCGCAGCCTGCGCGGGATTACCGAGGAGTTCCGCCACTTGAACATCTTGAATTACGAGATGGAGGCCGGCACGTTGTTCAAGATGGGCAGCGTCTACGGCTTCCGGGCCGGGTGCGTGTGCGCGGTGATCGCCCAGCGGACCGAGGGCGAGAACCCCGTCCTGGATGCAAAGGGTGACGCCGTCGACCGGGCCATCCGGGTGGCGCTCGCCGCGGCGGAGCGATTTGCTTGAGCGGGCGGAACGCGCACGCATCCAAAAACCGACGCGTAGAAATGGGCGGACGCCGGCCTGTCGCGGGCGATGGGGTTGGCGTGGGCGTATCGGGCGCCCACGATCAGCGGATTGTTTTGCTCAGCCTTTGACGTATGAGAGCTTCTCGGCGATCTTGCCGCCGCTGAAACGAAGGACGTCTACCCCGCGTACGTGTCCAGACGTTCCATGTTCGTCGACCCAGGTGTATAGCCAGCATTGGGCGGCCTGATCGCCCGTGACAAAGGCGCGCTCGACTTCAAACCGGGCGTGAGGCGACCCGGCGAAGAAGTCGACCCAGAAAGCGCGGACGGCAGTCTGGCCGGTGAAGCGCTCGCCGTCGGGCGGCGGCCAGGTGTTCTCGAAGACGCAGTCCTCGGTCATCAGCGCCATCATTCCTGCGGTGTCGTGGCGGTTGCACGCGTCATTGAATGCGTCTAGAACGCTTGCGGGATTCGGGAGGGTGTTCATGCCGAAGCATTGTAGACGCAAACGCGCGCCTACCCAACCGCCTGACTGAAGACTGCCCACCTGGCCGATGCGGGCCGCTCGCCGTGCCGGGCGCGCCGTTGCGTGATCGGTCGCCTTCCTCGAGTGCCGTCAGCCGTTTGCCTTCAGGAGACTGCGGCCCCGGTCTCGGCCCGAACCCGCGCAGAGAACATACCCCCTATGAAACCCATTTATCTGAAAGTCGCCCTTCCCTTGATCGTCGGTCTTGTCCTGTTGATTCTGCCCCCGCCGGCCGGGCTCACCCCCGGCGCCTGGACCTACTTTGCCCTGTTCGCCGCCGTCGTCGTGGGCTTGATTACCGAACCTGTCCCGGCGGCGGCCGTTGGCTTCATCGGCGTCACCGTGGCAACCGTCCTCGGCCTTGTCGATCCCGATCCCACCAAGTCCCTGGCCTGGGGACTGGCTGGTTTCTCCAACGGCACCGTCTGGCTGATCTTCGCCGCGTTTATGTTTGCGCTCGGATATCAGAAGACTGGCCTGGGCAAGCGCCTCGGTCTGGGCCTCGTCAAACTCCTGGGCAAGCGCACCCTCGGCCTGGGCTACGCGGTCGCTTTCTCGGATCTGATCCTGGCTCCGTTCATGCCCTCCAATACCGCCCGCAGCGGCGGGACGCTCTTCCCGATCATCCGCAACATCCCGGCCCTGTATGGCTCCGAACCCGGACCGACGTCGCGCAAGGTCGGCTTCACCACCTGGATCGGCACCAACGCCGCGAAGCTATTCGCCGGCGCGTCGCCGGTCGTGGTGATGCTGCTCCTGGTGGTGGTCTTCTTCGTCACCCACTACATGTTCGCCAGCGTCACCGCCCACGTGACCGCGATGCTGCCCGTATTCCTGGCCGCGGGCGCCGCGATCCCGGGCATGAATGTCACGGTGCTGTCGCTGATGTTGGTCTACTCGCTCGGCATCATGGGCATCATCACCCCGTATGCGACCGGCCCGTCGCCGGTCTACTACGGGAGCGGGTATGTGCCCAAGAAAGACTTCTGGCTTTGGGCCTTGTCTTTGGGGCGATCTTCCTCGTCGTTCTCCTGGTCGTGGAGACGCCATATCTGTTGGCGATCCATCCGTAACGTATCGATCTGATCCGAAATGCGCGCTGGGTAAGCCGTATCGCGTGTCGTGTAGCCGAATGAGCTGCGCGATCCGCGACACGGCTTACCCAGCCTGGATCAAAGGTCAACCCAGCGCCGGCCAGCCGAGGCCCCGAGCATGGCCGAGATGGCGCCGATGGCGGCCCGGCCGTCCTCGGCGCTGCCGACCGTGCTGGCCTTCCCCTGAATCCGGTCGATGAAGCCCGAGATCTGATCGCAGTAGGCCTGCATCCGGATGTCGCCAAAGGCGGTATTGGCGCCCTCGTGCCCGACGACAGGCTGCTGGCTGATCACCCGCCAGCCCTTCTCGTCGGACAGGCGCAGCTCGCGATAGGGATCGAGATCGATCAGTCCGGCGCTGCCGGTGATCCGGATCCGGAAATCCTCGCCCTGAAACGAGGGCGCGGGCAATGCCCGGCTCGAGAAGAGCGTGCAGATCGCGCCGTTGGACAACTCGAGCAGGGCCATGGTCGTGTCTTCCACCAGCACGTCGGGCAGCAGTGTGCGACAGAAGGCGGTGACGGTCTTCACCTCAGCTCCGGTGAACCAGCGCATCAGGTCGACCGCGTGCGGGCCGCTGTTGAGCACGTGGCCCAGACTCTCGGGCAGATTCCACCACGCCCAGGTCCCCCCAAAGCCGCCGGCCTTGATCGAGCCGGCATAGGTCGGCATCGATATCTGGATGGCCTGGACCTTGCCGATTGCGCCCTCGGCGATGAGTCTGCGGGCCGTGGCGTTGTTGATCCGGAAGCGCTGGTGGTAGCCGGTCGCCAGCACGCGCTTGTTGCGCGCGGCCGCCTCGATCATCAAATCGCAGTCGGCCACCGAGGTCGCCATTGGCTTCTCGACCAGAGCGTGCTTGCCTTCGTTCAGGGCGAGCACGGTCTCCGCCGCATGCAGGTGATGGGGCGTGGTGATGACGACGGCGTCAATGTCGCGTCGCCGCAGGAGCGTGTCGACGTCGTCATCGAGGGCGATCTCGTAGTCTCGCGCGACGCCCGCCGCCCGGCTTCCGCCCGCAACCGCGACCAGCGCCGCGTTTGGCAAACGCCGGACCGCCTCGGCGTGCGTGCGCCCCATGAAGCCCGATCCCACAATCCCAAAGCGTATGTTTTCCATGGGTCGATTGTGGCGGTGATTTGAGATTGCGGACAGCGCTGGGCGCGCGGCGTCTCGCGTGTGGATACGGCGCCTGGCGCGCGACCGGTTACCCGCCGCGTCGTCGAACGCGATCCCACCACTCCTGGATTCCCGGTGTTCCGCGGAGCAGGATCGGATACGCGTCAACCCGGCGCGCGCGCAGATCGTCTGCCAGCGCGTCGATCTCGGCTGTCAGGATCGTCTCCATCATCGCCGTCAGCGCTTTCGCGTCCATGGCCAACGGATGCGCGGGCGTGATCGTCACCGGCGCCGCGCAGCGGAGCCAGACCTCGGGTTTCTGGGCGCCAAGGAACTCCAGCCGGATTGCGAGCGGCAACAGCACGCATGCTCCCTTCGCCGCCACGATGTCCCTGGCGATTCGCCCGGCCCCGTTAAAGAAGCCCAGGGGGCGCGTCTCAAAGGGCCGGAACTCGCCCTGCGGGAAGATGAACACCCCCGCTCGCGGCGTCGTGATCGCCCGGCTGACCGCGTGGTTCATCGCCTCGACCGCAGCCCGCGGATTCTGGCGGTTGACCCCGAACAGCCCCAGATAGCGGAAGAAGCCATAGTCACGGACAGTCTTCTCCTCGGCCATCACGATCGGCTCACGCTTGAGCACGCGGACATTGAAGATGTCCCACAGATACGCATCCCACCACGTCACGTGGTTGGAGAACATCAGCACAACGGGCGCGGACGGGTCGTCATGGGCGGGAAGTGACGCGGCTGTCCGCAGCCGAACCGCGTGAAAGGCCCGCTCCACCGCCGCCTGAATCAAGAAGCGGCGGATCACCAGCCGCATCAGCGGTTGCAGCAGCGGCGTGGTTCTCTCTTTGATCAAGCCCCGGTCTCAGGCCACTTCGAAGATGGCTTCGACCTCGACCGCGCATCCGAGCGGCATCTGGGCCATCCCAACCGCCGAGCGGGCGTGCCGGCCGGCCTCTCCAAATACGTCGAGGATGAGTTGTGAGGCTGCGTTCATGACCAGGTGTTGCTGATTGAACGTCTCGGTGCTGTTGACCATCCCGAAGAGCTTGACCACCCGGCGGACCCGGTCGAGGCTTCCGAGCACCGCCTTCGCTCCGGCCAGCATCTCGATCGTCGCGAAACGGGCGGCTTCCTGGCCCTGGGACAGGTCGAACTCGCGGCCGACCTTGCCTTCGATGACTTTGCCGCCTTTGCGGGATACATGCCCGGACACGAACAGGAGGTTGCCGGTCTGGACCGCCGGCAGAAACAGCGATGGCCCGCGCGGACCAGTGGGCAGACTGATGCCGAGCTCGGCCAGGCGCTGATCGATGGCGATTTTTTGGGTTGTCATGTGGGTGCTCTCCAATAGAAATGTGACTTGGGTGCGTGCGCCTTAATGCTCCGGGGCGGCTTTGATGTGTTCGTGCTGTCCTGGGTGCCGCCGGTTGTACACGATTGACGCGACGATGCCGAGGGTCAGCATTGCCAAGACAATGACCAGCGAGGCGACCACCAGGAAGTACTCCGGGTCCGCGATCTTCAGCGTATCGTGGAGGAAGGCGTGGATGGGCGTCTGAAATAGCTTCTCCACCACCATCTTGAGGCCCACGAAGGTCAGGATGAAGGCCAGGGCGGGCTTGAGATAGTGGAACTGAGTCATGGCGGCCGCCAGCAGAAAGTACAGCGCGCGCAGGCCGAGGATCGCCATGATGTTCGAGGTGAAGATGATGAAGGGCTCTTTGGTGACCGCGATGACGGCCGGAATCGAATCCACCGCGAAAACCAGGTCGGTGGTCTCAACCACGATCAGGACCAGGACGAGCGGGGTGAACAGCAGCCGGCCCGCCTCGCGAACGGTGAATCTCTCCGCGTGATAGTCGGATGTCAGCGGCAGGAATCGCTGGGCCAGGCGCAGGATCGGATTGTTGTCAACCTCGGGTTCCTCATCCTCGCCCTGGCGGGCCAGCCGGATGCCGGTGTAAATCAGAAACGCGCCAAAGATGTAAATGATCCAGTCGAATTGTTGGAGCAGCGACGCGCCAACCACGATCAGCACCCCGCGCATCACGATGGCGCCCAGGATGCCCCAGAACAACACCCGGTGATGAAACTGGGGCGGGACGCGGAAGAAGCTGAAGATGACGACGAAGACAAACAGGTTGTCGACGCTCAGGGCTTTCTCGAGCACCCATCCCGTGAAGTACTCCACGCCCTGGCGCGGGCCAATCGCCAGCCACACCAATACGGCAAACGCGAGCGCGATGCTGATCCATATTGCGCTCAGCACGGCCGATTCGCGCAGGCTTGGCGCGTGGGCCTTGCGATTCAGAATGCCCAGGTCCAGGGCGAGCAGAATTGCTACGAAGACCAGAAATGCGCCCCAGTAGAGGGGGTTGGAATTGAAGTCCATACTTGTGGAAGGCCCGTTGCGGACCGTGATTTTAGCGAATGCCGTTTACGTCCGGATTCCGGCTTTCGGCGGCCTCGCGCACGATCGGGCCGTTGACGGCAAACCCGTCGTATTGCTCATCGTCCTCGGAAAACACCCAGCCACCCAGGACAAAGGGGATGGCGCTCGTGGCGGGAAGCCACTCGCCGTTGAGCTTGCGGCCCATATGCGTATGCGCGGCGATGGACAGGCCGCCCTCGCACGAAGGGTGGCCGATCTGGTCGCCGGCGGCGACGCGCGTCCCAGCAGCCACGCGGCCCTGGAAGTAGATGTGCATGTAGAACACCGACCAGCCAATTCGCTCATCGCCGCTGGGATGGAGGGCTAGCCCCACCTCCCCGTTGCGGCTGCGGGCGATCGTGCCATCGGCCACCGCGACCGCCCACTCGGGCAGCGCCCGGCAGCCCGACACGCTATTGGTTGTGAAGTCGACGGCCCCCCACGG
>JBKJQK010000102.1:0-2693 GCA_046594095.1 Anaerolineae bacterium
AGGGCAGGCACGGGGGCCTGCCCCTACCCGCCGGGTGGGTATTTCAGATCCGTCATCGATCTGTTATCCCGGTCTGGTCAACCTGATCAAACCTTACCGACCTTACCGACCTTACCAACGTTACCAACATTATCAACGTTATCAACGTTATCAACCTTACCCCCCTGACCAAACCTGAACCGCTTACCCGCCCTCAGCTATAGTTACCCCGCTATGAAGATCGTCATCACCGGCGGGGCCGGATTCCTCGGGATTAACCTCACCCGCCACCTCCTCGCCAAGGGCCACAAGGTCGGCGTCATCGACATCGCCGACTTCGACTACCCGGAATTGAGCCGGATCGAGTTTCTCAAAGGCGACATCCGCGATAGGGCCGCCCTCGACAAATCGTTCGCCGGGGCCGACATCGTCGTCCACGCCGCCGCCGCCCTGCCGCTCTACTCGAAGGAGGACATCTACACGACTGACGTCGTCGGATCGCACAACGTGTGCGAGGCCGCCTTTGCCGCCGGCGTCAAGCGGATGATCCACATCTCTTCGACCGCCGTCTACGGGATCCCCGACCACCATCCGCTGGTCGAAACCGACGTTTTGGTTGGTGTTGGCCCGTATGGCGAGGCCAAGATCGAGGCCGAGCGGACCTGCCAGGCCTTCCGCCAGAAGGGACTGATCGTCCCGGTCATCCGGCCCAAGTCGTTCATCGGCCCGGAACGGCTTGGCGTCTTCGCCATGCTCTACGACTGGGCGAGCACCGGCCACAACTGGCCCGTCATCGGCAAGGGCGATAATCTGTATCAGTATTTGGACGTCGAGGACCTGTGCGAGGCGATCTCGCAGTGCATGACCCTCCCGCCCGGGCAGTGCAACGACACCTTCAACATCGGGGCCAAGGTCTTCGGCACAATGAAGGACGACTTCCAGGCCGTCCTCGATCACGCCGGGAAAGGCAAGAGGGTCATCCCATTCCGGGTCGCCGCGCTCATGGTATTCACCCTGCGCATCCTCGAGCGCTTCAAGCTCTCCCCGCTCTACAAGTGGGTCTACGAGACCGCCTACAAGGAATCGTTTGTGTCGATCGAGAAAGCGGAGCGCCAGCTCAGCTTCGAGCCGAAGTACTCGAACAAGGACGCCCTCATCCGCAACTACGACTGGTATGTCGCCAATGTGAGCAAGTTCGCCGGCGCGACCGGCGTCTCGCACCGGGTGCCGTGGAGCCAGGGCGTGCTCTCCGCCCTCAAGCTTCTTTTCTAGTCGTTTCGTTGCTCTGGTATTCGCGCCGGGCTCTCTTTTGGATTCCGGCTTTCGCCGGGATGACGGTCCCGGCGGATTTGGCAGGACCTTACAAACAAGCCGCAGAACCTTATGGACTTTATCGTTGACGCCCACCTCGACATCGCCTACAACGCGTTGTGCTTCAGCCGCGACTATCGGAATGCCGCCCATCGCACCCGCGAACTCGAAGCCGGCTCGGCTCAGGAGAAGGAGAACGGCAAGGCCATCGTCGGCCTGCCCGACATGGTCCGCGGCCGGGTGGGGGCGACCTTTGGCACGATCTTTGTCGGCCCACGCGACAATCACACCAGCCCGCTCACCGACGGCTTGTCGTATACCACGGTCGCCGAGGCCCACGAGGCTGGGCTCAAACAGTTGGACTGGTATCAGCGTTGGGAAGACCGCGAGAAGCACATCCGGCTGATCAAGACCAAGCGCGATTTGAAGGAGCACCTGGCGGCCTGGGGCCTGCAGGCGAATTCGGACGGGGCGCTTTCGCCCTTAGCAAGGCCGCGCGTCCCGGGCAGCATTCACCCGGTAGGCGTGATGCTGCTGATGGAGAGCGCCGATTCCGTCCGCGAGCCGAAGGAGCTCGAGTGGTGGTATGAGCGCGGCGTGCGGGCAATCGGCCCGGCCTGGTCGGGGACGCGTTACTCGGGCGGGACGCGGGCGCCGGGAGGACTCACCCAGCTCGGGCGGGAACTGCTCGACGTGGTGGCCGACCTGGGGATGATCCTCGACTTCAGCCACATGGCCGAGAAGTCGGCCCGCGACGCGCTCGAGCGCTTCGAGGGCAAACATGTGATGGCCTCGCACAGCAACCCGCAGACTATCACTCCGACCGACCGGCACTTGCCCGACGACGTCATCCGCGGGATCGCCGAACGCGACGGCGTCATCGGCACGGTGCTGTTCAATCGCTTTCTCAAGCACGACTGGACCAAAGCCGACCGCAAGACCGGTGTGAAGATCGATGCGATCGTGCGCTGCGTCGACTACGTGTGCCAGCTCACCGGCAGCGCCGACCACGCCGCGATGGGCAGCGACTTCGACGGCGGCCTGGGCGCTGAGTCGATCCCGGCCGAGCTCGACACCTCGCGTGACCTGTATAAGGTGGGCGACGAACTGCTCCGCCGTGGCTACGCGCGCGCCGACGTGGACAAGATCAACCACGGCAACTGGCTGAGGCTCATGCAGGCCGCGCTGCCGACGTGACCTGCAGCTCGGAGTGTGTTCGCGGCCGTTAACAGAAGAAGCAACTGTGATGATTGTCAAGGAGTAGTGCGTGTCGGCAATCAAGTCGGCTGTCGCACTGTTTTGTCAAGTGACGCGGCGAACCCTCCCTCATCGTAGGCCGCCAGCCTGGTCTGTCAAGGGCACGCGTGCTCGGCTGACGCCTCGCGCGCGACCCTTGACAGACC
>JBKJQK010000194.1:0-4397 GCA_046594095.1 Anaerolineae bacterium
TATGCCGCCACCCGGGTTGTCGATTTCGGCTACTACATCGGGATGTCGATGTCCCAGCTCCAGGAGTCGCGCGTCGCCGTTGAGCGGATGATGCCTTTGCTGAGCGGCGCGCCGCCCCAGACCCTGGGCTGGCCATCGGGCTGGCTGGCCTCGCTGCGCGCGGTCCCGGCCGGAACCCTGCGCGCGTTGGACGTCGACGGACTCACGTTCACCCACGCTTCGAGCGGACGCGGAATCCGCAACGCGACCTTCCGGGTTGATGCCGGCGCCTTCGTCGTCATCACCGGGCGGATCGGCTCGGGCAAGACCACGCTCGTGCGCGCGCTGCTGGGCCTGCTCCCGGCGCAGTCGGGCCAGACGCGCTGGAACGGCGAGCCAGTGACCGATCCCGGCGCGTTTTTCATTCCGCCGCGGAGCGCCTACACCCCGCAAGTGCCGCGCCTGTTCAGCGAGACGCTGCGGGTGAACATCCTGCTCGGCAGCGATGACGCCGGGCTTCAAGATGCGCTTAGGCTGGCGGTCCTAGAAGACGATGTGCCCCAACTCGAGAAGGGGCTGGACACGCGCGTCGGCCCGCGCGGCGTCAAGCTCTCCGGCGGACAGTTGCAGCGGGCGGCGGCAGCCCGCATGTTCGCCCGGTCGCCGGACCTGCACGTCTTCGATGATCTGTCCAGCGCGCTGGACGTCGAGACCGAGGAGAAGCTATGGCAGCGTCTGCGCGAGGGTGACGCGACCACAAATGCGGCGCATACGGTCCTGGCGGTCTCGAACCGCCGCGGCGCCCTGCGGATGGCCAACACGGTGATTGTGGTCAAGGATGGCCTCATCCTCGATAGCGGCCCGCTGGACGAATTGCTCGCGCGCTGCGAGGAGATGCGGGCGATTTGGGACGCCTCGGCCGGGGTTGGGCGGCCGACCGCAGACCGCGGGCCGCTGACCTCGGACGACAGCCTCGCGATGGATTTTGGCGCGCGGATTGACACGGATGCGCGCGGATTGTCACAATTGGATTTGATGGCCGACTCCTGACCGCGGACGGCTGGCGACCGGTTGATAGTGGGGCTCTCACGATAGGCGCGGCGGCTTTTCTCGATTCTCACGCGAAGTCGGGAAGGATCTGCGTAATTCGCGCGCAAGGACACGAATGGACGAGCCAGGGCGTCGCCGTCAGACCATCCCCTTATTCGCTTCGCGTGAGATCACCGTGCCAACCGCGGTCCGCCCGAAGCGATGTATCATCTTTGGCATGACACAGGGAGAGTTCCGCAACTGGCTGGAGAAGGTGCTTGGCGAGACGCCGATGGAAGAGCTCATCGCGCCGGAGATCCTCGAACACGTCAACCGTGTTGAAGTCGAGACTGAAATGCGGGCATGGCAGTTCGCCCAGCAGAGCCTGAAGGAATCCTTCGAGGCCAGCATGAGGGCGATGATGAAGACGATGTTCGTCGTCGGCTACGATGCCGGGCGCGACCAAGGGATGGTCGATCGGCTCTTTGGCGACGGGAGCGGACTATCGGACGAAGCCGGCGACGATGGCCCTCAGACTTCCGGCGACGAGCCTCGGCTGCCGTTTTAGCTCGAATGATCTATCAGGAGAAGGGAGAAAGGAGAAACTTGTGTCTTTCCTTACTCTCCTTCTCCCCTTCTCCTGAAATTACGGTTTTACGGTAGGCGCAACCGTGGGGGCCGGAACCGCTGTTGCGGGCACGGCCGTGGCCGGCACGGCTGTCGCTGGCGCGGCGACCTTGATCACCGGAACCGTCTTCGCGTCGCCCTTAAATTGGACCAGCTCGCCAAACACCCATCCCAGGCCATTCTCGCCCTGGGCGTAGACGATCTGCCACCACAGGCCGTCCTCGCTCTTGCCTTTCACCTCGGCGGACTGATTCTGGGTCAATTGCCCTAGTTCCTTGTTGCCGACAGTCGGGCCGTTCCGGACACGGGCGAAGTCATTGGTAACCGTGACCTGATTGGCCGGCGCCCTGGTGGCCGTCGGACCCGCGGCGGGCGTCCCGCCGGCAACCACGGGCGTTGCCGCGGCCGGCGGCGCGGCCTGACCCGGGATGGCGGTCGGCGCCACGACCGTGACAACCGTCGTCACCACGATGATGGCCGTCGGCGCGGCCGCGGCCGGCTTGACGGCGATGATGATATTCTCGGACTGCGCCACAGGGCTGCCCTTGTCGTCGAGACCCCGCAGTTGGACAAGGTGACTGCCGGCCAGGTCGGGCGTCCATTGCACGTTGATGATGAACTGATTCAATGACTCGTTCCGATTGGCAACGGTCGCGAACTTACGATCATCAATGTAGATGTCGACGCTGCGGATCGAGGCGCCGGTGACGGTGCCGGCAATGGCGATGGGTTGGCCAACCGTGATCACGCTCTCGCGGCTGGGCGAAATCATGAGCGCCGCGGGCGCGCTGGGCGCGCTCGCGCCGCCGCAACCGGCGAGCAGTAAGGCTAGGGCTATCCAGGGCTTCATCGTCGAAATCAGGTTCATGGGAATTTTCATCGTGTGGGCTCCGTCGGGTCATTGTACGCCGCGCAATACGCTTGGCTGGCTACAATGGTCCGGCGTCACAATTTAAAGCAGCAGAACGCGAGGTGAGATATGTCCGATTCCTCAGAACTCCTTGACGTGAACGCCATTTCAGCCGACCTCGACGCGCTGGTGGCCGGTTGGGCGCCCGACGATGGGGGGTTTGCCCTGCTGGGCAGCCTCGTGGCGCGGATCAGGAGCTGCCCGGCGCTCGGGCCGGGCGATCCGGGATCAACCTGGAACGCGCTGCGCTTCAACACCGCGGCTGATTCCACCACCATATATGCGTTTCGGGCTGGCGATCTGGACGTGGGTGTAAGGGGAATGTGGGCGGGCGAGCGCCTTGAAGGCGTTTGGTTGCGCGCGGGACAGATGCTGTGGGGCCTGCAGGGCGAGGCGCGCTGGAGCCGGCGCTACGACACCGAAGGCAGCCCGGCCTCGGCCATGGGCCTGCCGGACGAGCTCCATGGCAGCCTCGACGGGATCCTGGACGAGATCAAGACCCAGGTCGACGCGGAAACCCGCAAGTTGGTCGAAGACTCCGGCCCTGCGAGCTCAGCAGGGAGCAGGGAGGGCCGGGACTGCGCCCACCTATAATGACCGCGCCCATGAATCAGATTCGTAATTTTTGCATCATCGCGCATGTCGACCACGGCAAAAGCACCCTGGCCGACCGCCTCCTGGAAGCCACCGGCACCGTTTCGAAGCGCGAGATGCATGAGCAACTTCTCGACACGATGGACCTCGAACGCGAGAAGGGCGTCACGATCAAGGCCTCGGCCGTGCGGATGGACTACACAGCCATCAATGGCCAGAAGTACGAGATCAATCTGATCGACACACCCGGCCACGTCGACTTCACCTACGAGGTCAGCCGCGCGCTGAACGCATGTGAAGGCGCGCTCCTCGTCGTCGACGCTTCGCAAGGGATTGAGGCTCAGACCCTGGCCAACCTGTATCTGGCCCTGGAAGCCAACCTGCACGTCATCCCGGTCATCAACAAGATCGACCTTCCGCATGCCCGGCCGGATGAGATTGCCAAAGAGGTGGGCGAATTGCTGGGCGACGATCCGGACGAGATCCTGCGCATCAGCGCCAAGGAAGGCATCGGCATCCGCGAGGTGCTCGAGCGGGTCGTCCGGGATGTTCCGCCGCCCAAGGGTGACGAAAAGGCGCCCCTGCAGGCCCTGATTTTCGACAGCCACTACGACGTGTACAAGGGTGTGATCGCGTATGCGCGGGTGATGAATGGGACAATCACCATGAAGACGAAGCTGCGCCTATTCGCAACCGGCGCGGCCTGCGAGGCGATCGAGCTGGGCACTTTCACCCCGCGAATGACGCCCGGAACCTCCCTGGAGGCGGGCGAGGTCGGCTACATCGCCACCGGTTTCAAGAGTGTGCGCGAGGCGCGCGTGGGCGACACGCTCGTCGACGCCGTGCATCCGGCCTTGCCCCTCATCGGATACAAACCGGCCAAGCCGATGGTCTTCGCCGGCATCTACACGACCCTGACCGACGATTATCCGCTCCTGCGCGATGCGCTGGACAAGCTTCAGCTAAACGACGCGTCGCTGACCTTTGTGCCCGAGAGCAGCTCGGCCCTGGGATTCGGTTTTCGGGTTGGCTTTCTGGGGCTGTTCCACATGGAAATCATCCAGGAACGCCTGGAGCGCGAGTACGACATGGACGTGGTCGTCACCTCTCCGAGCGTCGAATACGAGGCGGTCCTGACCAACGGCGAGGTCATCAAAGTTGACCGGCCATCGGACATGCCCGACCCGAGCAAGCTCCAGGAGATGCGCGAGCCGTGGATGAAGATCCAGATCTTCTCGCCCAAGGAATACATCGGCCC
>JBKJQK010000279.1:0-6931 GCA_046594095.1 Anaerolineae bacterium
GCCGGCGAGGGCGAATTCATGCGCCCTCGCCGGCGGCGCCCAGCCAGCGTTTGCCATCCACCACCAGCTTCCCGCGCAGGAAAACCTTGGCCGCCTTGCCCGTCATCTCTATCCCTTCGTACAGGTTGTAGTCCACCCGCATGTGGTGAGTCTTCGCGCTCGGGGTGTGGCGGGCTTTGGCGTCCCAGATCACCAGATCGGCGTCGGCGCCCGCCGCGATCACGCCCTTGCGCGGATACACCCCAAACAGCTTGGCCGGGTTCGTCGCGGTCAGTTCGACGAAGCGGCTGGGGGTGATCTGCCCGGTCGCCACCGCCGCCGTCCACAGCGCGTACATCCGGTCCTCGATCCCCGGCACGCCGTTGGGGATCATGGCAAAGTTTCCGGCGCCCAGCGTCTTCTGGGTCTTGTAGTTGAACGGGCAGTGGTCGGTGCTCACGCTGACCAGGTCGCCCGTACGAATCCCGCGCATCAGCGCGGCCTGGTCGGCCATCTGGCGAAACGGCGGGCTGCACACCCATTTGGCCCCGTTGAAGGCATCATCAGCGCTCGCGTTCAGGTTGTCCCTGGTGAAGTAGAAATACTGCACGCAGGTTTCCGCATACGCGTGCTGGCCGCGCGCCCGGGCCAGGCTGATCGCCCTCAGCGCGTCGGCGTTGGTCAGGTGAACGACGAACAGCGGCGCGTCGCCGGCGGCGCGGGCCAGCTCGACCGCCCGGTTGGTGGCCTCGGCCTCCAGCTCCGGAGGGCGGGTCAGGACGTGCCAGACTGGGGCCAGATTGCCGGCCGCGATCGCATCCTTGACCAGCACGTCAATGGCGTCGCCGTTCTCGGCGTGGACCATCGTCAACACCCCGGCCCGCTTTGCCACCCGCAGGCACTTGAAGAGCGTTGCGTCATCCACCTGCAATACGCCCTTGTAGGCCATAAACAGCTTGATGCTGCTCACGCCCATCGAGGGCAGCTTCGGAATCTCGTCGAGCACCGCGTCGGTCATATCGGTGATGGCCACGTGGAAGCCGTAGTCCATCGCCGCTTTGCCCTTGGCCTTGCCGTGCCAGATGTCCAGGCTTTCCTTGAGCGTCTTGCCCTTCGGCTGGATGCAGAAGTCGACGTGGGCGGTCGTCCCACCAAACAGCGCCGCCCGATGCCCGGTGAAAAAGTCGTCGCTGCTGGTCGTGCCGCCAAACGGCATGTCCAGATGGGTGTGGACGTCGATCCCGCCCGGCAGGATGTAGCGCCCCTTCGCGTCGATGACGGTGTCCGCGCCTTTATCCATCAGACCGGCGCCAACCAGGGCGATTTTGTCCTCGTCGATCAGGATATCGCCGGGATACTCGTCGCTCGCCGTGACGATCCGTCCGTTCTTGATCAGTGTCGTGCTCATGAGACCCCCTGGATCGCGACTAGAACTTGCGGCTCCATTCCTTCGGCCAGCGCTCGATCACAACCTTTGTCTCGGTGTAGAACTCGAACCCGTGCGCGCCCTGGGCGTGCAGGTCGCCAAAGAAGCTCTCGCGCCAGCCGCTGAACGGGAAGTAGGCCATCGGGGCCGGCACGCCCAGGTTGATGCCCACGTTGCCGCTGGCGACCTCATACCGGAACTGGCGGGCGGAGGCGCCACTGCTGGTGAAGATGCTGGCCGCGTTGCCATACGCCCGGTCGTTCACCAGTGCGATGGCTTCCTCGATCGTATTGGCGTGCATCAAGCTAAACACTGGCCCAAAGATCTCGGTCCGCGACAGCTCGGAATCGTGCGGGACATTGTCGAGAATGGTCGGGAACACAAAGTTGCCGTCCTCGTAACCGCTCACCTTCTTGTTGCGGCCATCCACGACAATCGTCGCTCCCTCCATTTCCCCGAGCTTGATCAGCTTCTCGATCCGGCCCTTGCTATCGGGAGTGATGACCGGCCCCATCTGAGTCTCTTTGTCGAGACCGTAGCCCACCTTGCGCGACGCGGCGGCGTCGGCCAGGCGCTCGAGAAACTCGTTGTGCGCGCCGCCGACGGTAATGCCGACCGAGGCCGCCAGACAACGCTGGCCGGCGCAGCCAAAGGCCGAGTCGGCGGTAATGCGGGTGGTCGTCTCCATGTCCGCGTCAGGCATGACGATGATGGGATTCTTCGCCCCACCCTGGCATTGGGCTCGCTTGCCATTCGCCGTTGCCCGGCTGTAGATGTATTTCGCCACGCCCGTCGAGCCGACAAAACTGATCGCCCGAATCAGTGGATGGTCGAGGATCGCGTCAACGACGTCCTTCGCCCCGTTCACAACCTGGATCACGCCCTTGGGGAAGCCGGCTTGCTCCACCAGGGTCATGAGTTTGATCATCGTCATGGGCACTTTCTCGCTCGGCTTGAGGATGAAGCAATTCCCAGAGGCCACCGCATAGGGCATGAACCACAGCGGGACCATCAAGGGAAAGTTGAACGGGGTGATCGCGGCCACCACGCCCAGCGGCTGGCGGATCATGAACTCGTCAATGCCGCGGGCAATGTCCTCGTTCGTGACACCCTGCATCATCGACGGCGCGCCGGCGGCGACCTCGATGTTCTCAATTGCGCGCTGAACCTCGGCGTCGCTTTCTCCATAGGTCTTGCCGCACTCGCGGACGATCGTTTTGGCGATTTCATCGCGGTTCTGTTCCATCAGCAGCTTAAGTTTGAACAAGGGTTGGATCCGCTCGCCGGCCGGCGTGCGGCGCCATTCCTTGAATGCCGCCGCGGCGGCCTGAGCGGCCACGTCGACCTCGGCTTTTGGCGAGAGCGGCACCTGGATGAGTGTCTCGGCGGTGGCCGGATTCTTTACCGGCAATAGCTCGCTGGCGCTCGACTTCACAAAGGCGCCATTGACGAAGTTGGAGAGGGTTTCAATTGCCATTAAGGTTTCCTTTTTTCGGGGTGACGTAGACGCACAACGATCCGCGCTTATACTTCACGGCGGCGAATGATTGGCGCAATTCCCAGTCTGTCACCGTGGGCGCTCTTGATTTGGGAAGTATAGCCCTGCGGGTGGCAGGTACGTGACGGGGCCCAAATCGGCGCCGGTCCGTGCCCGAGGTTCTCGGGGCAGACACCACGGCCCGCGCGCCGCTCAGGAGGCTTGCCCGAATGCTGCCGCTGAGCTCAAACGCCCTCACCGCCCCTGGCGCTGCGCCACGGCCGCCTTCTTCACCGTGGTCCGCTTCTTGCCGGCGAAGTGCGGGATGACGCTCCGCCCATACGTCGCCACCTGTTTCTCCTCGTCGCCGTTCATCAAGTAGATGTTGAACTGAGTCACTCCCAGGTCGCGCAGTTCCTCCAGCCGACGGATCTGCTCCTTCACCCCGCCAATCACGCAATAGCGGTCCACGATCTCGTCTGGGACAAAGCGGCTGTTGTCACTCCCCACCTCGGCGTGGTGCAGGTAGTTGTAGCCTGGCCGGTCCTCGACATACGTGACGAGCTCAGCGGGCAATTCTTCTTTCGGATACTTCTTGAGCAAGTCGACAATGTGGTTGCTGACCAGAGCCGGGAACCAGCGCACGATGTCGCGGGCCGTCTTGAGGTCGTCGTCGATCCAAACCGGCGCGGCGGCCATGACTTTGATGGTATTGAAGTCGCGGCCGGCCTCTTGGGCCCCTTCCTTGACAAAGTTCAGACACCACTGGATCAGATGCGGATCCGCAAACTGCAGCACGATCCCGTCCGCATGCCGCCCGGCGGAGCGCAGCGCGATCGGACCGTAGCCGGCCACCCACACCGGAGGCGCGCCGCCCATGGCCCAGGTGAAGTAGGTGTCGACGCCCTCGTAGTCGAGATGCTGGCCAGCGGTCAGCGTCCGGAATTGGGCGACGAACTCCTCAAGGTGGGCCATCGTCGTCGGCCCTTTGCCCAGGCGCCGGCGCGAGGAATCGCCCCGCCCGATGCCCATGTCCATCCGGCCCTTGCTAATGTTCTGGAGCGTGGCGAACAGACTGGCTGCGACCGTCACATCGCGCACCACGGGATTGGTCACCAGGGTGCCGATCCGCATTTTGCGGGTCTCCCACGCCCACAGCGCAAACCGCGGAAAGGCCTCCTGCCACAGCACGTGACTGTCGAAGCTCCACAGATAGCGGAACCCGGCCGCCTCGGCCTGCTTCGCGATCTTGACCTCGCGAAACACGTCCATGTCGCTTTTGAAGGTGATGCCGAAATCGAGACTCTTCATATGTGTGCCTCCCAAAGGCAGGCCGTTAGCTTTTGGCCTTTAGCCATTAGCGGTTAGCCAGGCTCAACGGTTCACGTATCTTAGCCGCGCCGGGCGTATCTGACAACCGGTTCGCCGCATTTGCCGAATAGGCGCAAAACAGTTAAGATAACTTATCCGTCACATCCACCTAACAGCTAAAGGCTAACAGCTAACAGCTAATTCCATGCCCACCCCCCTCAACCCCCGCCGAACCGTCGAAGAACTCAAGGAACTCCGCGCGCTGACCGGCGACGCCAACGGCGCTCAGCGTCTGGCCTGGACCGACCCCTGGGCCACGGGTCGCGCCTGGCTCATGGCCAAAGTCGCTGATATTCCCGGCGTAATCCAGACCAAAGACGAGGCCGGCAACCTATGGTTCACCCTGAAAGGCAAGAGCAAGAAAGAACTGCTCATCGGCGGGCACATGGACAGCGTGCCCAACGGCGGGTGGCTCGACGGGTGCATGAACGTCCTCGCCGGCGTCGAAGTCCTGCGCCGGATCGCCGGCGAGGGCGTCCCGCCGGTCACCGTCCGGCTGGTGGATTGGGCCGACGAAGAGGGTGCGCGCTTCGGGCGGAGCCTGTTTGGGAGTAGTTGCGTGAGCGGGGCCATGGACCCCCATGAAGTGGGCGCTTTCACCGACCGCAACGGCACCACCCTAAAGGACGCCGTGGCCCGCTTCGGGGTCGACCTCAAGACCGCCAAAAAGGCCGGGAAACAGATCAGGAACGCGGCGGCCTATGTCGAGCTGCACATCGAGCAGGGGCCTGTGCTCGAGAGCCTCGGTCTGCCGATGGGCGTGGTGCTGGGAACCGTGGGCGTGGAGCGGCATCAGATCAAGTTCACCGGCCAGGCCGCCCACAGCGGCAGCACCCCGATGAACCACCGCAAAGACGCCCTGGGCGGGGCCAGCAAGCTGCATCTAGCCATCCGCGAGATCGCCGTCAAGCACGGCGGCGTGTGCACGGTCGGGCGGGTCGTCACCGAGCCCGGCATCGTCACCTCGGTCGTGGCCGAGGCGACCATGACCCTCGATCAGCGCCACCTCAATGCCCGCGTTTTGGCCAAGATGTACGCGGAGGCGATCAAAGTCAGCCACCAGATCGCGAAGGAAGAGAACATTACGGTCGAGTGGAAGAAAATCTGGAATACCCAGCCCTTCCCCTTCCACCCTGAGCTGATCAAACTCGCCGATGCGTCGATCAAGCAGGTGTGCGGGGTGAGCTACAAGCTGCCCAGCGGGCCCCTCCACGACGCAGCCGAGGTTTGCCGGGCAGGCGTCCCGACGATCATGCTGTTCAGCCAGAGCCTGCGCGGGATCAGCCACAACAAGATCGAGGACACGAAGGAAGAGCACATCGAGATGAGCGTGACCGCCCTCGACGGCATGGCGACTCGGACGATGGCGTGGATCCTGCGCTGACCGTGGAGGGAAGACCACCGCACAACGCTTCATCCACACCGTCATTCCCGCGAAAGCGGGAATCCACAGGTCACGGCCGCTTTGGCGCCACGATCACGCGAACCGATAGCCTTTCCCTGTCCCCGCTCAGCGCGCGCTCAATGGCGCGCGCATTGGTGAAGCGGCAATCCGGATCGTAGACAAAGCACACCAGCGTCCGGCAATCCGGGTGCGCTCTGTGATGATCAATATCAGCTCCCAGCTCTTGCGCCAACACGTCCGCAGTCAGGCCGCTCCGCGCCAGCGTCACGACCACCACAATCTGCTCCAGTTTGAGCAGAAAGCCCGTTTGGGGCCTCGCTCTTGCGCCACCTGTCGTCCGCGTCTCGGGCACGACCACATCATGTTCCAGCAACAGCAACACATGCAGCAGGTCCTCGACATCGTATTCGTCCTCGACCTGCAGCGTCTCGCGGTTGTCGTGTCTTGATCGCAATTGCCTGGCCACGAGATGAAATCGCGCGCATAGCCGCTCGATCACCAGCATATTCCGAACATGCTCGCGTACGCCCCGGGTCGTGGAAGTCTCGCCGCCAGCAGCGCGGAAGACCTGGCGTTTGTTCATCGTTACAACTTTTCTGACTCATTCAGCCGCGGTCTGCAGTCACCGGTAATGCCCCCGCGCGACCAGGCGCCAGTCCTCCGGCGAAGACACAATGAGCCCGCGCGCGGCGGCCAGGACGGCCGCATGCAGCCCGCCCGGCTCGGGATGCGCCCGCAACACGTCGGCGGCCTTCATCGGCGCGCCAAACGCCACCCGCACCGGCACTCCGCGATAGGCCGGGACCAGGATTTGCAGCGCGGCCGCCATCTTGTCCTTGTCCCCCGGCGTCCGGCGCAGTCCACGCAACGGATTGCGCTGCGCGCCGCGCGATTGCACCCCGCTCACAATTGCCGGCACGATCATCGTCTCGGGCACCCGCTGGGCAAACAGCGTCGCGCTGTCCGACCATGCGTCGAGGGCCGCCAGCGCGCCGTCCATCACCGCCGGATCGGGTTCGATCTTGCCGGCCGGAAACGACACCACCGCCCGCCCGGCCTTGAGGTTCGTCAACACCGACCGGACCACTCCCAGACGGTCGCTCCCGTCGTCGGGAACCCGGATGAGTTGCTTGCTGGCGTTGGGCAAGGCCCGCAGAAACGGGCGATCCAGGGCGATGATGCGCAGATCCGGCCGGCCGAGCGCCACAAACAGGGCGATCGTGTCGGCCATCCCAGGGTGGTTCGACAGGACCAGCAGCGGGCCGGTCGCGGG
>JBKJQK010000316.1:0-5203 GCA_046594095.1 Anaerolineae bacterium
TCGACATCCTGCGTGAAGGCGGCAACGCCGCCGGCGCGGCCATCGCCGCGGCGGCCGCTCTCAAAGTTGCGGGGCCAGGGTCGACCAGGCTGGGTGGCGACTGTTTTGCGTTGTACTTTGAGGCCCGCGCCGGCGCGGTTACGGCCATGAACGGCTCCGGGCGGACGCCGGCCGGGCTGAGCATTGACCTGATCCGCCGCCAGGGGCAGGCCGGCGACGATTTCGAAATCAAGGATCCATTCAGCGCGCTCACGGTGACCGTCCCGGGCGCGGCGGCGGGTTGGGCCGATTTGCTGGCGCGCCACGGGCGGATGCCTTTGTCGACCGCACTTGCTCCTGCAATCCGGCTTGCCGAAGCGGGCGTCCCGATTGCCCCGCTCACGTCGTATTACTGGCAACGCGGGGCTGAACGTCAGCTCCGTGGGCGAGGCGACGACATGCTGATCGAGGGCCGCGCGCCGCGGGCAGGCGAGCGCTTCCGGAATGCGCGGCTGGCCCGCACATTTCGGAACCTCGCCGACGGGGGAAGCGAGGCCTTCTACAAAGGCGACATTGGCCGGCGGGTGGTTGCCGCGGTGCAGCGCTACGGGGGCGTGATGACGTCCGAGGATTTGGCCGCCCACACCACGACCTGGGAGCCGGCAATCAGCACGACCTATCGCAGCCACACCGTTTGGGAATGTCCGCCCAACGGGCAGGGCCTCACGGGCCTCATCGCCCTGAATATTCTGGAGGGCTTTGAGACCGGCGCGGGCGGCTCGGTTGCCGAGGCCCATCGATTGATCGAAGCCCTTCGGCTCGCGTTTGCCGATACACGCTGGTATGTGGCGGACCCGGCCTTCAATCCGGCGCCCGTGGCGGGACTCCTTTCGAAGGCATATGCCGCGGAACGGCGCGCGCTCATTCGTCCGGACCGCGCGACGGCGGACGCGAGACGCGGCGCTCCGGTGGCCGGCTCCGATACCGTTTACCTGTGCGTGGTGGATGGCGACGGGAATGCCTGCTCGTTCATCAATAGCAATTACATGGGCTTTGGAACCGGGATCGCCCCGGAAGGCTGCGGGTTCACCCTGCAAAACCGGGGTCACAACTTCAGCCTAAATCCTGGACATCCCAATGCGCTGGCGCCCGCAAAGAGGCCGTATCACACGATCATTCCCGGAATGCTGACCCGGCCCGACGGCAGCCTGTATGGCCCGTTTGGGGTGATGGGCGGGTTTATGCAACCCCAGGGGCACGCCCAGGTTGTAATCAATATGCTCGATCATGGGCTTGATCCCCAGGCCGCGTTGGATCGAACCCGAATTTGCCTGGAGCCCGGCCAGCCCGATGGGCGGGTCGCCGTCGAGGCGGGGAGCGGGGCCGGGCTGACCGATCCGCTGCGAGCGATGGGCCACGATGCCTATGAGGTGAGCGGCATGGCGCGCTCACTCTTCGGACGCGGGCAGATTATCCGGCGCGAAGCGGACGGTGTGTTGTGGGGCGGGAGCGATCCGCGGGCGGATGGCTGCGCGATGGGACTGTAGGTCCCGGACTAAGGAAATACCATGGGTTTGACCGTATTGTTGGGGGCGCAGTGGGGCGATGAGGGCAAAGGCCGGATCACGGATGCGCTGGCCGCCAGGGCCGATGTCGTGGCGCGCTTCAACGGCGGCGACAACGCCGGCCATTCGATCACGATCGGCGACCGGGTGGTGAAGCTGCATGCGGTTCCGTCCGGCATCTTCCGGGCCGGCTGCGTCAACCTGATTGGGAACGGTGTGGTCGTCAATCCGCGTAATTTGCTGCGCGAGATCGCGGAAATCGAGGCCGCGGGGCGTCCGGTGACACCGGCCAATCTGCGGATCAGCCCTGCCGCCCACATCATCCTGCCCGGGCACATCGCCCTGGATGCCGCCCGCGAACGCACCCGGGGCGGGCTGGGAACCACCCAGCGCGGAATTGGATTCGCGTACATGGATAAGGCATCCCGAACCGGCCTGCGGGCCGGGGCAATGCTTGACCCAGAACGTTTTGCGGAATTGGTCCAGGCCCATACCGAAGCGACCCATCGCCAGCTGGCGGCCGAGTATGGCGGGCCGGCCCTCGATGCCGTGGCGGCGGCGGCGGACTACGCTGCCGCGGCGCGCCGGCTTGCGCCATTTGTCGGCGATACGTTCGAGTTGGCCCACGCGACGCTGGCTCGCGGTGGCGATGTTCTGGCGGAGGGCGCTCAGGGGGTCATGCTCGACATCGATCACGGCACCTATCCGTATGTGACCTCCTCGTCAACGACGATTGGCGGCGTGCTGACCGGGCTGGGGCTTCCGGCCCAGGCGGTCACCCGGGTGGTTGGGGTGGCCAAGGCGTTTACGTCGCGGGTGGGCGCCGGCCCGTTCCCGACCGAGATTGAGGGCGACCTGGCCTTGCGCCTGCGCGGCACGGGCGCGAACGCGTGGGATGAGTATGGCTCGACGACCGGCCGCCCGCGCAGGGTGGGCTGGTTTGATGCGGTCGCGGTTCGCCAGGCAGTCCGCTTGAACGGCATCACCGAACTGGCCCTGACCAAGCTGGATGTCCTGAGCGGGCTGGCCGAACTGCGGATCGCGACGGCGTATACGTTGGACGGGGCGCGCCTCGACGCATTTCCGGCTGACGCCGAAGCCCACTCGCGGGTGACCCCGGTTTACGAGACCGTTCCGGGCTGGGCGGATGACGTCTCAGCGGCGCGCGATTTTGCGCATTTGCCGGTTGCGGCGCGAGCATACGTGGCGCGGCTTGAAGCGCTAACCGGCGCGCGGGTCAGCGTCATCAGCGTCGGTCCGGAGCGCGACCAGATGATGTCCGTTGTAGCCTGACAACTGACTGACAGTCGCCAATTTCCCCAAAAAACCCCTTGCTTTTTTGTTTGGGCATAGGCTATAATACGAATAGAACAGACGTTCTAATTGGGGATACCGGATGGAAAGCACGGCGAAGCGGCCGGGCCGTTCCGGATGAAGGAGACACACATGGCAACTGAGGCAGGCAAGAAAAAGGCGCTCGACATCGCCCTCGCGGCGATTTTGAAGGCGCATGGCGATGGGGCGGTCATGCGGATGGGCGAAGCCACCCACATGAAAATCGACGTCATTCCGACGGGCAGTCTGGCCCTGGATATCGCCCTGGGCGTGGGCGGTCTGCCACGCGGGCGGATCACTGAAATCTATGGTCCGGAGTCGTCGGGCAAAACCACGATTTGCCAGCACGTAGTGGCCCAGGCCCAGAAAGCGGGCGGGACCGCGGCCTACATTGATATGGAACACGCGATGGATCCGATCTACGCGGCCAAGTGCGGGGTGGACGTCGACAACCTCCTGATTTCTCAGCCGGACACGGGCGAGCAGGCCTTCGACATCGCTGAGCAGCTCATCCGTTCAAACGCGATTGATATTTGCGTCATCGACTCGGTGGCTGCGCTGGTGCCCAAGGCGGAAATCGAGGGAGAGATCACTGACATGCAGCCTGGCATGCAGGCCCGGCTGATGAGCAAGGCGCTCCGGCGGCTGGGCGGCATCATCAAGTCGACAAACACCGCGGTGGTCTTCACCAACCAGTTGCGTCAGAAGATCGGGATCATGTTTGGGAACCCGGAGACCACGACCGGCGGGATGGCCCTCAAGTTCTACGCCTCAGTTCGTCTCGACGTGCGGCGGATCAATGCGATCAAGAGCGGCGGCGACGTCACGGGCAGCCGGACCCGGGTGCGGGTGACCAAGAACAAAGTCGCGCCCCCCTTCCGCGAGGCCGAGTTTGACATCATGTATAACGAGGGCATCAGCTCGATGGGCGACATGATCGACGTCGGCGTCGCGACAAATGTGATCGACAAACGGGGGACCTTCATCCTGTTTGATGGTATCCGGATTGGGCAGGGCCGTGAGAACGCCAAGACGTATCTCAAGGAGCACCCCGAGTTGGCCGCCCGGATCGACAAGCAGGTTCGCGATGGGATTTTGACCGGCGCGGCGACCAAGGCCGCGGCCATCACCAAGCCAGAGGAAGGCGAGGACGACGGCGAGGATCCGGCCGAAGGATAGGCCGACGGGGCCGCGGACCGCAGATTGTCGATGGCCTGGTTTCACGTCTCGGATAGAGGACCTAAGGTTCTTCAAGAACCTTAGGTCCTCCCTATTTCACGCCTCAATCCGCACTGTTCACCGCTCAAGGCTCATGGCTCAAAGCACAAAGCTCAAAGTCTTCCTCGACCCCATCCGTACCTCCAGAAAACTGCCCCATCGTTAAATCCAAGCGGTAAAAAGACCTGCAGTGTGTAGGCGAAGAAATTCAGCCCAAACAGAAAGGCCGCCACCGCAAAGGGCATCCCGCCGAATGACTGCAGGCCGAGGGCAATTGGAAACAGGATCGCCGAGACGATCAGGCTGGGGACTGGGCCGCCGGTGGCCCGCAGCATGTGGATTGTTGGCGTCAGGTCTTCCTCGTCGGTCGGGTAGACCGACCCGCCGAGGAAGAGGTAGCGGCCCAGGCTTATCCCGATCATGGGGTGGCCGACCGCGCGGGCGGCGACTGCGTGGCCGAACTGGTGGATGAGTTCCGACATCCACATCAAGGTTGCGGCGAGGCCGGCCCCGATGACGGACTGCGCCACCGGGAGACCGAGCGCGAGCGTGCCGATCAGGCTAAAGAGGACAAGCAGAATCGCCGAGCCGGCGAAAAACGCCGGGATGAGCGTAACGGTCAGGCCGTAGAAAGAGAACAGTCTGATTTCGCGGTTCATGCGGGGTTTTCCTCGCGCCAATAGTAGATGACAGCGAGGCCGGAGGCCAATGCGCCGAACAGGTGCCACAATGCGTGGCCTTGCAACCAGCTGGTCGGATCGCACCAGCTGCCGGTGTTGTCGAGCGTCCAGGCGACATACGCGAGTCCAAACGAAGCCAACCCGCCAAGCAGCCAGGCGGGCTGCATCCGTGGCTTCAGCCGAACGGCGAGGATGACCTCAAGAATGAGCGCGGCGGCGACTCCGGCGGCAAAGGGGATGCGCCGGAAATCAGGCGCGATCAGCAAAAGGGCCGCCAGGGCGGCGGTAAGCCCAACGTATAGAGCCGCGAACGCGCCACCCTTCAAGCGAAGCAGACGGGCGAGGTTGTAGACCAGCAGCAGGTTGCTGAAGAGATACATCCCGAGCAGATCGGTGAACTGCCCGGCGTAGGTGAGCGTCCCGTGG
>JBKJQK010000309.1:0-4998 GCA_046594095.1 Anaerolineae bacterium
CCGACGGGCTCAAGGTATACCGGGCGAATCGCTTCGCCGAGAAGCCCTCAGCCGACATCGCCCGGGCGTATGTCGACGGTGGTCTGCATTCATGGAACGCGGGGATATTCGTATTGCGCGGGGCGGTCGGGTGGGGGGAGTTCCTCCGCCAGCAGCCTGTGATGGCAGGCGGCATCGGACGGGCTGCCGCGGCATTTGGCCTGCCGGCTTATGACGAGACTCTGGCCGAGGCGTGGGCGGCCGCGCCGCGAAAATCAATCGACTTCGCGATCATGGAAGGCGCCAAGGACATCGCGGTTATCCCGGTGGACATTAAGTGGAGTGATATCGGTAACTGGGCGGCCCTGCTCGAAGTGCTCCTGGCCGACGAAAATGGCAATGTTGTTGTCGGCGATCACATGGGCCGGGATACCGAGAACTCGCTCGTCCGTTCGGAACATCGCCTGATTGTCACGATCGGGGTGAGCAATCTCGTTATCGTCGACACGCCGGACGCGCTCCTCATCGCCCCGGTCGATCGTGTCCACGAGGTCCGTGAGATCGTCGAGCGGCTGAAGGCCGAGGGCCGGACAGATGTCCTGTAGCCATGGCGGACGAGGCTCAATGGACCGCTGAAGCATTCGTCGTATGATTGTGGCTTCGATGACCGTCCTCGCTGACTACGCCCGAATTGTGTTCCGCCGCTGGTGGCTGGTCCTTTTGCCAGTGCTTGTCATGGGTGGGTGGGCGGCCTGGAGCTATCGCGGCGCGCCGGCGCCCTCGAGCTTCGCCGTTACGATGCGCTTTGCGGCCGGTTTACCGCCCGAGCGGACCGCCGGTGTCTACAATTTTGACCGCCACTATGACTGGCTGGCTTCCGAGTACATTGCCCAGGCGTTTTCGTTCACGGTGCCGACGAATCAATTTGCCCAGGCCATAACCCGCCGGATGATCGCCCAGGGAATCGCCATTTCGGCAGGTGAGATCGAATCCAGCTTGCGCGCCGACCACACGTCGAGCGTTATCAAAGTCTCGATGGCCTGGCGGGATCCAATTCAGCTCGAGCGAATGGCCGAGGCCGTTTCCGCGGAATTGTCCGAGAATGGCGCGGCGTACTGGCCGCAGTTGACGAACCCCGGGGGTCCGCCAGTCCGGCGGCTCGATGTCCCAATCGTTGTGGCCTCCGCGCCCGCGCTGCGCGATACATTTGATCTGCCCATGCGCCTCCTCCTCGGACTCGGCGCGGGCCTGCTTCTCGCGTTTATCGCAAACGCGCTTGATCCCAGGGTGCGTGACCGACGCGAGGTGGAACGGCTTGGCCTGCGGTGCCTGGCCGGTATCCCGCGATGATGTGGGTCTTTCGCGCCCTGGCACAGCGCGGGTGGCTGGTTGTGGTTCCGGTCGCATTGGCCGCGCTGATTGGTGTGGGGATGGAGCGTGGGCAACCACCGCCACGAACCGGCTACGCCGTCACCCTGAGGTTCCTGGCCGGCATTCCGCCGGAAAAACCAGGCCCTGATTTTGAATATGCCCGCCACTACGCTTGGCTGGCCTCCGAATACACCGCCAGATCCTTCACATCAGTCGTCATGGGGACCGAATTCGCAGCGGCGGTGGCCGCGCGGGCCACCCGGGCCGGTCAGCCGACGACCCGCGATCAAGTAGCCGCCGCCGTTCTCGTGAATCCCCCGGACTCATTCAAACTTGTCGTGCGGGTTGAATGGCCGGAATCGGCGGGTGCCGTCGCAATCGCTGAAGCAATCACGGCCGAGCTTGATCGGAACGGCAATGCCTATTGGCCCCAATTGGCGGGAAGCGCCGCGCCGCCCGTGCAGCGTCTGGATGTCCCGGTTGCGGTGCCGGTCGTGCTGTCGCCTCCCCGCAATCCGCTTGAATGGCCAATTCGTCTAGTTATAGCGGCGCTGGCAGGCATGGCGGTGGCCTTGATATCAGCCGCCATTCATCCCGCGCTGCGTACGGCGGCGGATGCCGCGGCGATTGGGCTGCCCCTGCTCGCGGAGATCCCCGGGACGAGCCGTGGTTTGGCCGGGCACTAGAGCAATGACGGCCGACGAACCATCGAGGGACGCGCCACGCGCGCGATCGCGGGTGGCTCTCCTGGCGGCGCTGATCGACGGCGGAGTTATCATCGCCGCCGGCGCCTTTGCTAAGGTATTGGCCTGGGTGTTCGCCCAGCGGGTCGGCTTTCCGTATGCGTTGGAATGGCTGGACAACAGCATGCTCCAGCATGCCCTCAAGGTTGCGCGCGGCCTCGCGATCTACGTCACGCCGACCCTGGAGTTCACGCCACTCATTTATCCTCCGGTCTTCTCGTGGTTGGGCGCCCTGGCCGTGCAACTTGGCGGTCCGACCCTCGTCCCACTTCGGGTCATTTCAATTGCGTCGACGGTTGTGTCGGCCTTTCTCCTGTATCGCATCGCGCGAATGGAAACGCGAAGCCACCTGGCAGGGGTGTTGAGCGCTGGGCTTTTTCTGGCGATGTATCGGATCAGCGGATCGTTTTATGACATCGCCCGGGTCGACGCTCTCTTTCTGGCGTTGGTCCTGGCCGGGGTCTATTTGGCCCGGACCGCGACAAGGCCTGCTGCATGGGCGACCGCGGGCGCGGTTTTCGCCGTGGCCGCGCTCACCAAGCACCCTGCGGCACTCGTCGTCGCCGCGCTGAGCGCCGAAGCGGTCCTGCGAAATCGGCGCGGAGCGCTCGCCATGCCAATCGCCTTTGGCGTAATCCTCGCCGGGGTCTCGATCTCGATTGACATCTCGACCGGCGGCATGTTCAGCTACTACATGATTGTTCTGCCGGGCGGCGACCCGTGGTCGGCAGAGATCTTCCTGAATGCGTTCACCAAAGATCTCCTTGGCCCCCTGCCAATTGCGATCGCGGCGTCGCTGGGCTTCCTCGCGGCCTCATGGATGGCCCGGCGCGAATGGCTGTTCTGGGCGGCGCTCCTTGTTGCGGCCGCGGCTGGATCGGGCTGGTCGCGCGCGCATGTAGGGGGCGCCTCGAACACGCTCATGCCGGCCTATGCGACCCTGGCGCTCCTTGGCGGAATCGGTTTTGGGGCATTCCGGACCTGGGCGAGCCGGTTACCCGAATCCTCTGCGACCGCGGCCAGGGCCCTGGCCGGCCTAGTTGCGCTCGTCCAGTTTGCCGGGCTCGTGTATACCCCCTGGAATCTGACCCCTTCGGCTCGCGATACCGCGGCCAATGTGTCGCTTGTCCGCCGTATGACGGAAGCGGGAGGCGAAGTGTTCGCCCCGTACGACGATTATCTTGCCTACCAGACCGGACAGCGCTCGCTGGCGAACGCCTCCGCGATCGAGAACGTGGATCGTGTCCCGTTTCCCGTCGCGGTGGAGATGCGGGCTGCGTTGGACCGCGAAGTCGTGTCAAAGCGTTATGCGCTGATTGTCCTGGACTATCCGCCCTGGCGGACAACGGTCTTCGAGGAGAGTTACCGGCTGATCGGGGTCATTCCCGCGGCGCCGGGAGCGCCCGTGCTGGGCTGGCATGCAAGCGACCGGAGGCTGTATGTTCGGCGGTGAGGGCCACCCGGCAAGCTACAATTGAAACCCTAACCCATGGACCTAAGAGCATTGCTGCAGATTGCCCGCCGGCGCTGGTGGATCGTAGCCTTGACCGCCTTGATGGCTGGTTTGGGCGCGTTTATCGTCAGCCGGCTGACGACGCCCGAGTACAAGTCCACGATGCAGTTTGTCGTCCAGCCGTCGCGGGCGGATTTTGGTTTGACGGAATCGACCCGCAAGCTGACGGCTTCCTATATCGCGGTAATCTGGAAGCGCAAGAGCGCCGAGATCATTCGCGACCGGTTGAACCTGGACTTTTCGGCCGACTACATCTACGCCCAAACCAAAATGGCCGAGGACGCGGCCAACAATTCGGTCACGGTGGAGGTGCGGGACTTCGATGGTGAGACGGCCAACCGGATTTCTCGAGCCTGGGCTCAGTTGTTCTTTGAATATCGGGTGGCGGAAAACTCAAAACAGCGCCAGGAGGATCGGGTCAATATCGTTCTGGGCGATGACCCGACCTATTCGCTTGACAAACCCCGCACGGCCACGAACAGCGCCGCCGGCATCGTGCTCGGCGCGATGATTGGCCTGCTCATTGTTGCCGCGCTCGAGTGGGCCCAGGGCAGCGTTGTGCGGACTGGCGCCGAGGTCGAGCGCGCGCTTTCGCTGCCTTTGCTGGCCGATGTTCCCGCGGAGAAGTGATCATGAATCTCATCACCGTAATGCACCCAGCCTCGGCCGCCGCAGAGGCATATCGAACGCTGCGCACGAATCTTCACTTTGCGTCGCTCGAGAGGCCGCTCAAAACACTTCTGATTACCGCCCCCGAAGCGGGGGACGGCAAGAGTTTGGTGGTCGCCAACCTCGCGGTTGTGTTTGCCCAGGCCGAGCGGCGGGTGGTTGTCGTGGACGCGGATCTGCGCGCGCCCGCCCAGCACACGCTATTTGGCCTCGACAACGATAAGGGACTGTCGACCGTGTTGGCCGGAGATTCAGACGCTGCGGCGCTGCAACGCACGTCGATTCCCGGTTTGAGCGTCGTGACGAGCGGCCCGCTTCCCGGCAATCCGTCCGATCTTGTCTATTCCAGTCGGATGAGTCAGGCGTTATCGTCCATCGCCGCCAACGCGGATATCGTCTTGATCGACACCCCGGCTCTGGGGGCCGTAAGCGATTCGGCGATTCTCGCATCGCTCGTGGATGGTGTGCTGATCGTGATCGCGGCCGGCAAGACCCGCCGCGAGCATGCCCAGTCGGCAAAAGACACACTTCAGCGCGCGCGCGCGCATGTGCTCGGCGCCGTGATGATGAACGTATAATTGACGCCCGCAATACGATGTCGCCGTCCCGTTCAGGGCGCCGTCGCACTCTGTTCTCAAAAGGTTTTCGAAACTCGTGATTCACTCCCAAACGCAAAGCCCGGAATACTGGGCTGACTATGCGCTAACCACAGAAGACGCTGAT
>JBKJQK010000209.1:0-9381 GCA_046594095.1 Anaerolineae bacterium
CGATCGCGGGCGGATCAAGGTCAACACCCAATACCAGACCAGCGTCCCAAACATCTACGCGGCCGGCGACGTGATCGGCTTCCCCAGCCTGGCCTCGGTATCGATGGAACAGGGCCGCCTGGCCGCCTGCCACGCGTTTGGGGTCGAGGCCTTTAGCGTGCCGGCCCTCTTCCCCTATGGCATCTACACGATCCCCGAAATATCGACCGTTGGCCCAAACGAAGAAGAACTGACCGAGGCCGGGATCCCCTACGAGGTCGGGACCGCCCACTATCGCGAGATCGCGCGGGGCAACATCATCGGCGACCAGCACGGCATGCTCAAGCTGATCTTTCACCTCGAGACCCGCGCCTTGCTGGGCGTCCACATCATTGGCGAGGGCGCGTCGGAATTGATCCACATCGGTCAGGCCGTGCTGGCCTTCAAGGGCACGGTCGATTATTTCGTCAACACGGTCTTCAATTACCCGACCCTGGCCGAGTGCTACAAGACCGCGGCATTCAACGGGATCAATCGGTTGGGGTAAAGGCTGTCTTTACACCACCCGCGTCGTTCTGACCGGCGAAAGCATCAGCCATAGGATCGCCGCAGCGTTAATGACCATCCCGATTCCGATTGCAGCCCGCAATCCAACGTTCTCGCCCAACAGACCGCCGGCCAGCGCGCCGATCGGCAGCAGCACGCCGCTGACCAGGCGCGAGGTCGCGCTCACCCGCCCGCGGAATGCGTTGGGCGTCACCGCCTGTCGCAATGCCTCCTGGCAGGCATGGAAAATCGACCAGGTCGCGTCGGTGGTCTGGGCCAGGATCAGCATCGTCAGCGCCAGCCAGGGCGGCCCGCCCGCGAAGACCGTGAGCGCGCCCGAGAAGACCGCGATCCAGCGCGCCCCGATCATGGCCGGGCCAATCCCGAAACGCCGGGTCACCCGGTCGGCGATCGCCGCCCCGCCCAGCGCGCTTACCCCGCCCACCCCGATGATGACACCCATCATCGCTGGCGCGACGGATAGTTCCTGAGTCAGAAAGATCACGTAGAGCGTGCCGATGATGCCGCCGGCAAAGGCCAGGGTGCCGTCCGCCAGCAGCAGCGCGCGCAGGATCGGATTGCCGAGCGTAAATCGCAGCCCGTCGCGGGCTTCGATCAGCATGCTCTGGCGCGCTTCGGGCTGGGCGGGTGGCGGCTCGGGCCGGCGGATCATGCCAAGCGAGAGGGCGCTGGCCACAAACGAAACCGCGTCCACCGCGACAGCCAGGGCCGGCGAGAGGGCCTGGGTCAGCGCGCCGCCGATCCCCGGCCCGGTGATCTCGGCAATCGCGTCGCCTATCGCCAGCTTGCTGTTGCCCTCGACCAGCCGGTCCGCCTCAACCAGCGCGGGCAAATAGGCCGGATACGCCACATCGAACAGCACCGCCAGGCTGGTCACCAGCAGGGTGATGAGATACAGGTGCTCGATCCGCAGCGCGCCGGTCAGGGCCAACACCGGGATCAGAGCCAATAGCCCGGCCCGGCCCAGATCGGCGGCAATCAGGATCGGCCGGCGGCGCAGCCGATCGACAAAGACCCCGGCGAACAACCCGAGCGCCAGGGCGGGGATGGCCCGCAGGCTGTTCAGCACTCCGAGCTGGCCGGCCGTCGCGCTCAGGGTCAGGATCGCCAGAAAGTTGAAGGCCGTCCCGCCAATCTGCGAGCCGACCTGGGAAATGGTCTGCCCGGCCCACAGGCGGACAAAATCGCGGTTGCGCCAGAGAGAGGGCATGGGAGGGTTATAGCAGGCTTTGGCCATTAGCCATTAGCCTTTGGCATTCGGCCAACAGCTAATGGCTAAGCGCTTATGGCTAACGGCTAACGGCTCCCAAGTAACCCCCCTGTAACCCGCCCGGACTAAGGTCGATTGCCATATTGTCTGGTGAAGTCTGGCCAACTGTCTGTTGACGGCAGTGCCGGGATTTGTCACACTACCGTGTCATTCCGGTACCTGGAGGCAGGACCGCGACCACGACCACACCCAAAAGGGAGAAAAGATGAATACTCGCCCACGCACGTTAAGAAATCGGGCCGCCCTGCTGAGCGCCGCCCTCGTCCTGGCCGCCTGCCAGGGCGCCGCCCCCGCCCCGACCGTCGCGCCGACGGCCGCCCCCAAGCCGACGGAAGCCCCCAAGCCTGCCGCCGGCGTCGTCACGATTGGCCTCCTGACTGACCGCTCGGCCTCGCTGGCCATCTACGGCCCGATGCTCGAGAACGGCTTCGCAATCGGCCTTGATTACGCAACCAAGGGCACCAACAAGGTTGCCGGCAAGGACATCAAGATCGTCATCAAGGACGCCGGCGACAAGCCCGAGACCGGTATCACCCTCGCCCGCGAGGCGATCGAGAAGGACGGGGCCAAGCTGCTGGCCGGCGTCGCCTCCTCGGCGGTCGCCCTGGCCGTGGCCGGCGTGGCAAAGGACAACAAGATCGTTTACAACGCCTGCCCGGCCGCCTCGCCCGATATCACCGGAAAGGGCTTCAACGAGTACACCTTCCGGGCTGGCCGGACCAGTATCCAGGACGCCTTGACCATGGGCGGGGCGCTGCTCCAGATGGGCAAGAAGTTCATCCAGATCGCCCCGGACAACGCCTTCGGACGCGGCTCAGCAGCCGGCTTCTGGGCGACGGTCAAGGGCCTCGGCGGCACCTTCGTCACCGGCGACGATGACAAGGGCGTCGGAACGGTCTTCGCTCCGCTCGAGACGACCGACTTCACCCCGTATATAAACCAGCTCCTCGACAAGAAGGCCGACGTGCTGATCGTCACCTGGGCGGGCGCCGGCTTCGTGCCGATGTTCCAACAGATGCAGCAGCTCGGCGTGTTCAAGTCGATGGTGGTCGCGACCGGTATGGGCGACAACGCCACCCTCAAGGCCGGCTACAGCACCGCCCTGGGCGCCGTGGGCGTCTCGGTCTACCACTACTCGCTGTTCAACAACGCCGAGAACAACTATCTCGTCCAGCAGCACAAGGACAAGTTCAAGACCCCGCCCGATCTGTTCGCCGAGTGCGGCTTCAACGCGGCCGTGATGCTGGTCAAGGCCCTCGAGGCCACCGGCGGCGACCCCGACGCGGCCAAGATGATCAAGGCCCTCGAAGGCATGAAGTTCAACGGACCGAAGGGCGAGTACACCGTCCGGCCCGAGGATCATGTCCTGCTCCAGCCCATGCCGCTGGTCAAGCTGCTCAACACGACCGACCCCGACTTCAAGTTCGTTGAAGTGGTCAAGATTCTGAAGCCCGAAGAAACCGCTCCCCCGTGCGCCGTGCCGGCCGAGCTCAATCGGTGCAAGAAGTAGTTCTGGAAACCCGTGGCCTGGTCAAGGCCTTCGGCGGCTTTCGAGCCGTCGACGGCGTTGACCTGCGCGTAGAGCAGGGTGAGCTTCGCTCGATCATCGGCCCAAACGGGGCCGGGAAGACGACCCTGTTCAACTGCGTCAGCGCCACGCTCAAGCCAACGGCGGGCCGGGTGATCTTTCGCGGGCGCGATATCACCGGCCTGCCGTTGCATCGGATCGCCCACCTGGGCATTGGGCGGGCGTTCCAGATCACCAACGTCTTTCCCAGCCTGAGCGCGCTCGAGAATGTCCGCCTGGCCGCTCAGGCCCTGGGCGGAGACAGCCTCAAACTCTGGATGCCCGCCACGCGCCTGAAGGTTCATATCGACCAGGCCCACAAGGCCCTCGCGGCGGTGGGGCTCGAGGCCCGGGCCGGCCTTCCCGCCGCCGCGCTCAGTCATGGCGACAAACGCAAGCTCGAGATCGCCATCCTGCTGGCCGGCGACCCGCGGTTGCTGCTGCTGGATGAGCCCGCCGCCGGGATGGCCACCGAGCAGGTCCCCGAGCTGATGAAGACCATCGCCGGCATCCGCGCCGCGGGCGACAAGACCATCCTTTTGGTCGAACACAACATGAGCGTCGTCATGGCAATCTCGGATCGCATCACCGTCATGCACCAGGGCCGGGTCCTGGCCGAGGGTACCCCGGCCGAGATCAAAGCCAACGCGCTGGTTCAGAACGCCTACCTGGGGACGGGCTGATGGCGGACCTGCTGACCGTCGACGCGATCCACACCTTCATCGGGCAATCCCACATTTTGGAGGGGGTCTCGCTGAGTGTGCCACGGGGCAGCATCACGGCCCTGCTCGGCCGCAACGGGGCCGGCAAGACCACCACCCTGCGCTCGATCATCGGCCTGCTCCAGCCGCGCAGCGGGACGATCACGTTTGATGGTCAACCGATCCACGGGAAGCGCGCCTACACGATCGCGAGCATGGGCATCGGGTATGTGCCCGAGCACCGGGCCATCTTCCGGGCCCTGTCGGTCGCCGAAAACCTCCAGATCGCCGAGCGCAAGCGGGGCGATCTCGCCAAACGCTCGGACTTGATCTTTGAGCTGTTCCCCGACCTCAAGACCTTTCTGACCCGCGGCGGGGGCAACCTCTCGGGCGGCCAGCAGCAGATGCTGGCGATCGCCCGCGCGCTGGTGCCCGAAAACCGCCTGCTCCTGATCGACGAGCCGAGCGAGGGATTGGCCCCGATCATCGTCGAGAACATCGCCGCCGCCCTCAAACGCCTGGCCGGCGAGACCACCGTGCTGCTGGTCGAGCAGAACTTCCGGATGGCTTCCCAGGTGGCCGACCATTACGTCATCGTCGACGACGGCCGGACCGTCCAGGCCGGGCGCATGGCCGACCTCATCGCCGACACCGCCGCGGTTGGGCGCTACCTCGGAGTTGCATGATGAACGCTCCGATTCCTAACAGAAGAAGGGAGGAAGGGAAGATGACGAAGGGTGTTTTCCGGGCGTACGACAACGTTTCCCGCTTGTTCATGTTCACCTTTTCTCTTTGTCTCCCCTTCTCCCCTTCTCCTGACGGTTGCTTTTTTCAGGAGAAGGGGAGAAGAATGGGATCGTAGATTCGAGAGAACTTCCATTAGCTTCCTTTCTTCCCTTCTTCTATCAAGCAGAGTAACTCAGCAATGCGTCTCGCAATCACCCGCCTGAAGACTTCCCGCGGCGCCCTGATCGGCGTCGCGCTGCTCCTGCTCTTCGTCCTGGCCCTATTCGGCCGCTATGAGCCCAAGGTCGCGGTCAGCATCCTGCTCTCCGGGCTCACCCTGGGCTTCCTGTATTTCATGGTCTCGTCCGGGCTATCGCTGATCTTCGGGTTGATGGACGTGCTCAATTTCGCCCACGGCACGATCTTCATGCTGGGGGCCTATATCGGGCTGGCCGTCTTCAACGCCCCGTTCCTCGCCGCCTGGTCGAGCGATGCGCGCTTTGTCCTGGCCCTGGTGGGTGGCGCGCTGTCGGCCGCCGGCGTGGGCGCGCTGATGGAGTGGTCACTCATCCGACCGTTGTACTCGCGCCCGATCTACCAAGTGCTGCTCACCCTCGGGCTGACCTTTGTCGGGGCCGAGGCGATCAAGGCAATCTGGGGGACGGCCGGCTTCTTTATGCCCACCCCGGCCTTCTTCAACACACCCGGCGACAGTTGCCCCTCGCCCGACCCGATCGCGTTTCTGAGCGACCACTGCTCGTCGATCCTGGTGCTCGGGCGGGCCTTCCCCAGCTATCGCCTCTTCGTCATCGGTCTGGGCATCGTGATGTTCCTGGCCGTGGCGATCCTGCTGCGCAAGACGCGCCTGGGCATCATCATCCGGGCCGGGGTGCAGGACGGCGAGATGGTCCAGGCGCTGGGAATAAACGTAAGGCGGATCTTTACCATCGTCTTCGCGCTTGGCGCGGGCCTGGCCGGGATCGGCGGCGTGGCTGCGGCGCCCATCATCGGGGTCAACCTCGGGATCGGGCAGGAGTTCCTGCTCCAGTCCTTCATCGCCATCGTCATCGGCGGGATGGGCAGCTTCGCCGGCGCGACGGCGGGCGCGCTGCTGGTTGGGCTGGCCCGCGCCTTCGGCGATCAGCTCGTGCTGTCAGGGGTGCAAATCCCGTTTGTCCAGGAAGCGATCCGGATGTCGCCGTCGATCGCCCGGGCGAGCACCGTCATCATCATGGCCGTCGTCCTGCTGGTCCGGCCGGCCGGGTTGTTCGGGAAGAAAGACTAGGCCATGCGAAGCGACCTCGCGAAAATCCTGAAGTCCAACCGGGCGGGTCTTGCGCTCGTCATCGGGCTGGCCGCGTTCCCGTTCGCCCTCTCGGTGCTGACCGGCGATCCGGTCTCGGCCGGCGCGCCCAAATTCTGGCAAGGCATGCTCGCCCAGGTCTTCATCCTGGCCGTCTACGCCCTCAGCTACGACCTGCTGATGGGGATCGCCGGTGTGCTGTCGTTTGGCCACGCCATGTTCTTCGGAGCAGGCGCGTATGTGGCCGGTATCCTGCTCCGCTATGGCAAATGGGAGTTGGTCCCGGTCGTTGGGGCCGTGATCGTGGTGGCGCTGCTGCAGAGCCTGCTGGTGGGCGCGCTGTCCCTCCGGGTCAAGGGCGTCTACTACGCGATGGTCACCCTTGCCTTCGCCCAGATGTTCTTCATCCTGTCTGAAGCGTCGGACTTTCGCGAATTCACCGGAGCCGAGGACGGTCTGCAAAGCATCCCTGTGCCGGCCTGGCTCAGTCCAACCAACGAGCGGTTGACCTTCTACTTCGTCACCCTGGCCTTCTGTCTGGTCGTGTATCTGATCGCCCGGCGGGTGGTGGACTCGCCGACTGGCAAGGTCCTGATCGCGATTCGCGAAAACGAGCAGCGCGCCCAGACCATCGGATACAACACCTTTGTCTACAAACTGATCGCGATGACGCTCTCAGGTGTGCTGGCCGGTCTGGCTGGAATGATGAGCGCGCTGTGGAATCTGAGCGCGAACCCCGGCATGTTGAGTTCAGGCACAACGATCAACGCCCTGCTCATGACGATCATCGGCGGAGCCGGCACCCTGACCGGAAGCCTGCTTGGCGCCGGCTTCCTCCAACTCGTCGGCTACTGGCTGAACGACGCCTTCGGGCCGCGCTGGCCGCTGCTCTTCGGCCTGGTCTACATCCTGATTGTGCTATTTTTGCCCTACGGCATCATCGGGACCTGGCGTCGAAGAATGAACAAACAGTAGTGGACAATGGACAATGGACAGCCGGAAGATAGAGTAGTCGACAATTATCGTTATCCATTGTCCATTGTCCATTTCTCATCCTGCTGAGCCAGCAACGTGGCCCGTCGTCCAGGCCGCCTGGAAGTTGTAGCCGCCCGTGATGCCGTCGATGTCGAGGACTTCGCCGGCGAAATACAGACCCGGGCAACGCTTGCTCTCCATCGTCCTGAAGTCCACCTCGTCGAGGGCAACCCCGCCGGCGGTGACGAACTCCTCTTTGAACTGGCCTTTGCCCGTGACATTCATGCGCTCGCCGGTGACGCGCTCAGCGAGGGCGTGCGCGTTGGCCCGCGCCAATTTCGCCCAGGTCTGCTCGTCGTGGATGGCGGCCAGCGAGACGAGGCGCTTCCACAGGCGGCCGGGGATCTCGCCGAACGGGGAGTGGGTTGATACCCGCTGCGCGCCCGCGGTCCGTTTGCGCGCCGCAAAGACCTCCAGGATGGCCTCCGGCGAAAGGCGGGAAATCCAGGCAACCTCGACCTCGGTGTGATAGCGGGCATCGGCCAGCTCGCGGGCCGCCCAGGCCGACAGGCGCAGTACCGCCGGTCCGCTCAAACCCCAATGCGTGATCAACAGCGGCCCGGTCTGGGTGATCGCGCCGGAAGTGAAACGGATTTTGACCCGCGCCGCCGGGACGCTCAGCCCGGTCAGGGCGCACAAACCCGGATCAGCGATCTCAAAAGTGAACAGCGATGGAACGGGCGGGACGATGGTGTGGCCGAGCGCCCGGGCCAGGGCGTGGCCGGGAGGACTTCCGCCGGTGGCAATCAGCACCCGCGATGCGCGCAGGGTTGACCCATCCGCCAGGGCGCAGGCGAAGCCGTCCGATTCGCGCGAGATGCCGGCCACGGCCGTGCGCAGCCGCACACTAACGTTCGCGCGGGCCGCCTCGCGCTCGAGGCAATCGACAATGGTGGCCGAGTCGTCGGTGGTGGGAAACATCCGCCCATCGGGTTCGGTCTTGAGCGCAACTCCCCGCGCCGCAAACCAGCCGACGGTCTCGCGCGGGCCAAAGCGGGTGAGCGGACCGCGCAGCGCGTCGCCGCCGCGCGGATAGCGGGTGATCAGTTCCGCCGGCGCGAAGCAGGCGTGGGTGACATTGCAGCGCCCGCCCCCCGAGATACGGACCTTGGCCAGGGTCTGCGCGCCGCGCTCGAGGACGATGACGCGACGTAGCTGCGCGGCCGCGATGGCGGCGAAGAAACCGGCAGCCCCGCCTCCAATGACGATGAGATCAGCGTCCATGTTGCCGGGGAGTGTAGCGGACGTGGGGCGTCGGAGCCCGCCGCCGCTACAATTCCGCTCATGCGTATCGATCACCTTGTCATGCTCGTCCCTGATCTCGACGTGGCCAAACGGCAGTGGGCGCGCCGCGGCTACACGGTCACGCCCGGCGGCACGCATGCCGGAGGCGCCACCCACAACAATCTCGTCTGCTTCGCCGACACCAGCTACATTGAACTGATCGCGTTTAAGACTTCCGAGCCGACGTCGCATCGCTGGGACAAATATCGCCCCTTCCCAGGATTGGTCGACTTCGCCGTCCGGGTCAATGACATGCGCGCCGCCGTTGCCCGTCTGGGCAAGCTCGGGGTGGCCTATTCAGAGCCGAGCGATGGCGGCCGGCTGCGCCCCGATGGGGTTGAACTGCGCTGGCGCGGCGCGCATCCGGTCAATACCGGGACAGGCCTGCCTTTCCTGATCGAGGACGTCACCCCGCGCAACCTGCGCGTGCCCGCCGGCCTGGCCAGGCGCCACCGCAACGGCGCGACCGGGATCGCCTCCGTGGATGTAATTACCGCTGATCCCGCGGCTGCGCTCGCTAGTTTTGGCGCGCTGTTCGGACGGGCTGTTAAGCTCGGCCGCGGCGCGGCGGTTTTTGCGCTGGGCGAGACGCGCCTCACGCTGCGCCAGCCCGCGCGCGGGAACGCGGCGGCGCTACTGGTCATGCGTGGCGCCGGACCGCTTAACTGGAAGCCCGCTCGCAAGTAGGCGTGGCGCCGGACCGCTCGCCTGGAAACCCTCGAAGGAGTGACGGCCTTCTTGACAGGATGAACAGGATTGCAGGAGAAATAGCCTCTAATTCCCGTTCATCCTGTACATCTTGTCAAAAGGAAGGCGCCGCGCAAACTTATGCCCTCGCCCGGTTCATCCGGCGTGAGTGAATGTGGGTGATCGCGATCGCGAGCGCGTCCGCGGCGTCGTCGGGTTTCGGAATCGCCTTGAGGTTCAGCAGCATCCGGACCATCTCCTG
>JBKJQK010000229.1:0-5688 GCA_046594095.1 Anaerolineae bacterium
GATTGACTTCCGGCCTCCAGCCCAGCATGGCCATCGCCTTGCCGTTATCGCTGACGAACACCGGTTGATCGCCGGGGCGCCAGTCGCCATAGGTAACTGGAATGGGGCGCCCCGCCAGGTTCTCGAGAAGGGGTCCACACTCCCGCCAGATGGAGATCGTGTTTGCGGCTCCGCCCCCGACGTTGAACACCTGGCCGGAGACGGCGGCCATCCGCTCCCAGGCTGCGTCGTAGGCGGCGATCAGATCGCGCACATTGAGCATGTCGCGCACTTGCCGGCCATCGCCATAGATACTGAGCGGGCGACCCTTGACAATCGCGATGACAAAGTGGGCCAGCCATCCCTGGTCCTCGACACCAAACTGGCGCGCCCCATAAATCGTGCTCTGGCGGAAGACAACCGTCTGGAGCCCGTAGATACGGGCGTAGTCGCGGACATACTGATCCCCGGCTCCTTTTGAGCACCCGTAAGGCGAATGGAAATCCAGGGGCTGCTGTTCGGAGATTCCGTTCGGGAGGTCCCGATACCGGTAGCGATCTTCCTCCATCACAACCGGCACATCTTCCATGCCGCCATAGACCTTGTTTGTGGAAGCGAAGATCAGCCCGGGCGGATGCTCCTGGGCCCGGACGGCCTCAAGGGTGTTGAAGGTGCCCAGCGCGTTGATCTCGAAGTCCTCGCGCGGGTTGCGGACCGAGGTTGTGACAGCTACCTGGGCGGCAAGGTGGACGACCAGTTCAGGGCGGCTATGTTCCATCGCCCTGCGCAAGTGATCGGAATCACGGACATCGCCATGGACGAAGCGCAGCCGACCTTCGGCCTGGTCCATGAGCCAATCGAGATTGTGGTTGGTGCGCGGGCGGGAGAGGTTGTCGTAGACGGTGACAGTCTGCCCGAGGGACAGGTGGTGGGCGGCCAGGTTGCAGCCGACGAAGCCGGCGCCCCCGGTGATAAAGATGTTCATCCAAAAGAGGATTATACGGTCCCGATATAATCCGTTTGAATGCCGGCATGCGTGTCTGTGGTGATCCCAACGCTGGAGGGGCAACGTTGGTTGCCCGATTGTCTGGCCGCGCTTGGCGCTCAGACCTTCACCGACTTCGAAGTGATTGTGGTCGATAACCGGCAGGGCGAGGCGAGCCGCGGGGTTGACGACGGACGGCACGGCTTGAGCATCCGCAGCATCGTCAATTCCGTGAACCAGGGCTTTGCCCCGGCGGCCAACCAGGGAATTCGGGCGGGTGGTGGGGAGTATGTTGCCCTGCTCAATGACGACACCAAACCCGCCCCCGGCTGGCTCGAGGCGCTCGTGCGCGCCGCCCGCGACGAGCAGGCTGGAGCAGTCGCTTCACTGATGGTTTATGACGACCGGCCTGCCACCGTGCAGAGCGCGGGCATTTCGATCGACCGGGCGGCGATTGCCTGGGATCGCCTGGGTGGCCGGCCGGTGCAGGACGCCCAGGAGCCGGCCGCGGTCTTTGGCGCATCAGGCGGGGCCGCCCTCTATCGGCGCGCGATGCTCGATGCGATCGGGTTGCTGGACGAGCGTTTCCTTGCGTATTTGGAGGATGTCGACCTGGCCTGGCGCGCCCAACGGGCCGGCTGGGGCTGTGTGTTTGCGCCTGAAGCGCTTGTGCGGCATGTGACCTCGGCGACGGCTGGCGAGGGTTCGGCCTACAAGAGGCGATTGCTTGGCCGCAACAAGGTCTGGCTCGCGGCGAAAAACGCCCGCACACGGGATCTGCCCATCGTGGCCGCCTATGATCTTGCGGCGGTCGGGTACACCCTCATCGTCCGGCGCGACCCAATCCCGATGCGGGCCCGTTGGGAGGGCCTCAAGCGCTGGATCGAATTCCGGCGCGAACGCCGCGGCGGGTCTCCAAGCTTGCCGTTCGACCCATTGGTGGCGCCGTGGCGGGTGCCGGGCCGGATGGCAGGGCGGTGAGATGATTCGCCCACGGGTCGCCTACTTTGTCACCTATCCGCGCGACTTCGATCCTGCCCGAGAGGCGATCGCGCAGGACGTGGTGGCGCTGCGGACGCGGGTCGATGGCCAGGTCCATCACATCGCCCCGCTTGAGCGTCTCCGGCGCGTATTTCCCGAGCGCCTGTTTGGGCTGTGGCTGCTCCCCGCATTGCGGCGGATCGAAACGAATTCCGACGTAATCCACGTCCTGCATGGCCAGCCGAGGTTCTTCCCACTGCTGCGCTCTGTCCGCCGGCCGATCATCTACAGCGTGATGGCGGGTTTGGATGACCACGAGCCGGTGAGCCTCAAGGCATTTGCGTCGGTCGCGGCGCTGACGGTCAGCGTGCAACGGGACGCGACCGCGCTCCGGGCCCAGGGCCTCAGGCAGGCTGAAGTCCTGCGGCCTGGAATCGATCTTGTCCGTTTTCCCCGCCTCGCTGCGCGGACGTATTCGGCCGGGGAACCCTTCTCCGTCGTCGTCGCCTCAGCACCCTGGTCTGACGCGGATTTTGTCCGCAAGGGGGTCGACGCGCTGCTCGATAGCGCCGTCACCCTCCCGAACCTGCGCCTGGTTTTTTTGTGGCGCGGCGTGCTTGCGGCTGAGATGCGGACCCGGATCGCGGCGCGCGGGTTGGGTGAGCGGGTGACGCTCGTGGACGGCCGGGCGGACATGGCGGCAACACTAACGGACGTCCATGCGGCGGCCCTGCTCGTGACCGATGCCTCGGTCGTCAAGGCCTATCCGCATTCGCTGATGGAAGCCCTGGCGTGCGGTCGGCCGGTCTTGCTCTCGAAGGCAATTCCGATGGCGGACGAGGTCGAGGCCGCCGGGACAGGGGTCGTGACGCCGGGGGCAAGCCCTGCGGATGCGCGGCTGGGTCTGGTTAAACTGATGGCGAACTATGCCGCCTATGCCACCCAAGCTGCCGCGGCCCCGCGCGAAAGTTGGTCGCGTGAGCGCTGGCTTGACGCGGTTATCGCGACGTATCATCGAGTTATGTAAATGAAACCAATACTTCTGGACTCCCCCGGCGTCACCCCACGATCATCCGCAGACCGTGCCGAGGCTGGACGGTAATCTGGGGGAGGGGCGCCACCCACTGGCCAGGAGCAAGGCTGAGCTGACAGCGTGAGGGACGCGATTGTAGAGCCCGACCCCGCGCTTACGGCTCAATCGCCGTCGTCAGACCCACGTCGCGCATGATCGAGCCGTCCGGATTCAGAACGCGGGCTTTGAAGCGCCAGTCGCCGCGCCCCTGATCGACCTTGATCAGCAGCGTGTTGCGGCCCTTCTTGAGCTGGATCTGAGGCAAATCGAGGTCGCGGAGCGCCTCCGGGCCATCGGCCGGAAGCGCTCGATTGACTTTGTTCCGCCAGATCTCTCTGCCATTCAACCAGGCCGCAATGCCGTCGTCGGATAGCATCCCGAGCAGACCCGCCCGATCGGCCGGGCTGTCAACCCACACAAAGGCATAGGCGATGACGTTCTCGACCGGCGAGAGCAGGCCGTCCAGCGCGACGTAGCGGGTTGAGCTCCTGGCTCGCCATAGCCCGGGGACGCCGGCCCGCGGCGTGAAATTGGCTTCGCCGCCCGGCCAGACGTCGTCGTTTAGATTCTTGTCGCGGAAAGCGCGCGAAAACAGCCAGCTCCGGACATAGCCGTCTTCATCGGGAAGGCGCACCGTGACCCGGGCGACGGCGGACAATGCCGAGAACGACGACGTCGCGGGGCGGGCATAACATGAGATCTCCACCCGTCCACTCTGACCGAGATCAGCCGGCATGCGGAATGCCGCGACGCTGCCTTCGCCCGTCACCTCCAGCAAGCGGCTGTTCAGCCCATCCAGGACGGCAACCTGCCAAACGCAGGAGCCCGCAGTCCCGCTGAAATCGGCCTTTAGCGGCACGCTGGCGCCGGCCAGCGCCACATCCCCGTCGGCGGGCGCGCGGATAAGCACAGACAGCGGAGGCTGAGGCATTTGTTCGCCCGCAACCCCGCCGCTGCCTTGATTGGGTTTGTAGACCAGCTTGCGGAGACCGTTGGAAAAGATCGACAGGTAATACAGCTCACCGGTGTATGGGCTGAAATGCAGGTCTACCAGCTCGCCCATGCGCCCGCCGAACTTCTCCACCCGCAGGATGCGCCCGTCCGGCGCCAGGACCGCCCGCCGGATGAACTGTTGCGAATAATCGCCAAAGAAGAAATCGCCCCGCATCGATTCCGGGAAGTGGCCGTAGAGGTTGAAATCTCCGGCGGTCAGCGAAGCGGCAAAGCGTTCTCCCTCCACGGTGTGCGGGTATACGTAGTCGGGCGGGGTGACCGTCCAGGGGGCCACATCCGCGCACTGGGTGCGGGTGTAGTACGGGGTCGACATCGGCCCCTCGACACACGGCCAGCCGTAGTTGCTGCCCGCCGGCGCGCGGACCAGCCACTCGTAGGTCCACCAACCGACGTCACCGATGTAGGGCAGCCCATTGACCGGGTGGATGGCGAACTTGAACGGATTGCGAAGGCCGCGCGCCCACACCCGTGAACGAGCGCTGCGCGGATTGGCGGGATCAAAATACGGGTTCCCCGGAAGACCGTCGCCGGTGACGCGATCGATCCGAATGGCTTTGCCGCTGAGCGAATCGATATCCTGGGACCGCAGCGCGAAGTCGGTCAGCACATCGGAGATCGCGCCGTCGCCCAGGGCGGAGTACAACGCGCCATCCAGCCCAAAGGCCAGCCCGCCGATGCCATGGTTGCGGCTGTTGGACTGCAAATCGTCCAATAACACAAGCTCGCTATTCCGCAGGGCGACATTGCCCCTCATCGTGAAGCGCGAGATATGGCCGAACCGCAGGCCCTCTTCATCGCCGACCTGGCCAGGCGGATTGAAGATGTAGCTGACGTAGATGTAACCGGTCTGGGTGAAGTGCGGGTCCACCGCGATGCCGATCAACCCGCGATCGAGGTTCGCGCTGAACACCTGATCGCGGATATCCAGCACAGGCTCTGTCCTGACCGTTGTGCCTTCGACCAGCTTGATGACGCCGGCCCGCTCAGTGATGAGCACCCGGTCCTGATCACCCGCCCGGGGCAGAAAGGCCATCGAGACGGGCTGGGCGAAGGTGTCGGCGATGTTGACGACTTCGAAACCCGCCGGAAGGTAGAACGGCTCAAGCGACGGGCCTTGCCAGGCCTGGGCGGCCGGAGCGGCGATCATCGTCAAGGCCGCCAGACCGGCCAATAGCGCGCGCGCAAAACCGCGCCGGCGCGCGAAAGAGAAGGGGATGGATGCGTTCACTAGCGTGCCTCCCAGAGGATGACGACATTATCCGCCCAGGCAGAGCCATCCGACCGAAATACGGGAAGGCGCATGTTCGTTGCGCGGTCATACCAGCCCGCGATCAAGCGGGCGGGCGGCCGGTCGAGGCGAAGTTCGCGAGTTTCAAACACGGTCTCCCCGGCGGCCCAGAATGAGGTTGAGTATTCACCGTTGTGCGGCTCGCTATCGGACTGGCCGGCCGGCCTGCCGGCCGCGTCAGTGGCGTGGACAAAAAAAACATAGTTCCGGTCCGGGGCCCGGAGCGCCTCGAAGCGCAGGTTGAGTGTGGTGGTGAGGCCGACCCGCGCCGCGAAATTGACCAGGCGGATCTGGCCATCGAAAACGGCGCCAACCGCCGTCACGGAACCGGATGATGCGGGTATTCCTCCGTCGGCCGGCCCGTCCACC
>JBKJQK010000412.1:0-2613 GCA_046594095.1 Anaerolineae bacterium
GTCGGCATAGACCAGGGGCTGGTTGTGAAAGGTCAGATAGCTGTGCATCGAGTGCCCCAGCTCGTGGGCCAGTGTCGACATCGACATCAGCGAATCGGACCAACTCATGAAGATGAACGGGTGGGTGCCTGGCGCGCCGCTCGAATAGGCCCCGGCGCCCTTGCCCGCATTGCAGGCCCGATCCACCCAGCGGTCTTCACCCAATCCGCTCCGCATCGGCTCGAGGTATTCGGTGCCAAGCGGGGTCATGCCGGCCAGAATGAGGTCGCACGCCTCCGCGTAGCTCATCTGCGTTCCGGCCGAGAGCGGCGCCGGCCCCTCATACACCGGCGCGTCGCAGGTCCGGAATAGCCCGCCCGCGGCTTTCTGGCGCAACCGCCAATAACGATGCCATACCGGCAGGTTGACTCGGAACGCTTCAATCAGGTTCTCGTAAACCTGGACCGGGATGTGGTTGCGGGCCAGCGACATCTCCAGACCGCTGGCGTAGCCCCGGGCGCGGGCCTGATAAGCGTGGGACTTGATCGTCCCTTGCAGAGCTGCCGCCAGGGTGTGCTGATAGGCCAGGTGACCATCGGCATAGGTCTCCCAGGCCACTTTGCGTGTCGCGACATTTTCAAGCAGGCCCGCCACCGTGCTGTGCGAAACCGGCCATTGCACGCTGTCGCGTCCGACGGATTGGAAGGTCATATCCGCATTGCCGGCCGCCTCCGAAACACTGTAGCCCGTGGCGAGCACCGATTGGGCCTCGGCGAGGAGCGTCTCAACTTCGACACTGCGGGTGTGGGCGGCGTGCTGGCGCAGGCGAGCGAGGGCATGCCGGTAGATCTCCAACCGGGGCTCGTCCTGGATCAGGGTTTCGACCCGCTCCTCCGGAATCACCAGCAACCCGGGATCAATGAAGGCGGCGGCCCCGCCCAGATGAGCCAGGGCCGAGCCTGCTTCGCCTGCCATCGCCGCGAAGTCCGGATTGGCCCCGTCGACCGAGAGCTGTTGCGTGGCGTACATGATCACCTTGTAGGCCGCCAACATCAGCGCGTCGCGGGTCTGGAGCGCCTCCCACAGCGTCGCGCCAGATTCGGCCAGCCGGCCGGAAAAGGCTGTGATGCGGGAGGCACTGGCCGTGACAGCCTGGAGCGCGGCGCGCCACTCGGTTTCACTGGCAAAAACGGTCTCGATGCTCCACTTTTCTTCCGCGGAGATGGCGCTGCGCGCCGGCAAGGTGTTTTCCATAAATTCTCGTTCGCTCCGATTTTAAGGTTCTTCAGCCGTCACACGAGCGTCGTCGTCACCCCGAAGGTGCTCACGATCTCGCGCAGCTCCTCCAGGGTTAAGCCTTCGGCTTTGCTCCCGTTGACCAGGTCCATGTATTCGTACTGGGCGGCGGTCTCGGCGTACTCGATCCGATCCACGGCATTGGCGACCGAGTGGTCCGAGCGGGCCATGACGCCATGTTTGCTCCACACCACCACCCGATGCGCGCGCAGCCCTTCTACGTTGGCCTCCATCATCGCAGGCGAGCCCGGGATGCGGTACGGCAGAACGCCGATGCCCTCGGGGAAGTTGATGATGGTCTCGGGCTCCCAGCGCAGAAGCTGTCGATTCAAATTGGCCTGATCCCGATAGGCCGCCAGGTGGCTCAGGTAGGTGATGTTCGGCGGCTGGCCATGCGCGAGGGCGTGGAAGTTCGTGCCGGTCCGGGCAATCTGCTCATCGTGAACGGCGAGGTGCGAGTTGAACTCGCTGGTGACGCGCTGGAACAGCCGGCGCGGGGACGTATACAGCCGCCCGGAACGCCCGTCTGCTTCGACAAAGACGACGCCCAGATTTGCGGCTGGGTCGGACCGGATGTCGCGCAGGCGCCGGCCCGAACCGGTAACGATGATGTGGCTGCCCGCCAGGGCCGGCGCCGCAAGCGGCAGGGGGATCGCTTCAACCAGCGGGAAGTGGCGCCGGACTTCGACCGGCCAGCGCAGGACGATCGAGATGTTGCCGGCCGCGCCCTCGCTGGCCGAGATCCCGTTGAGTCGCAGCCCAGCCTCGCCGATGGCGAGGAGGAATTCATCCAGACTGGGAAAGGGGGGTTCAAGCGCCATGCTGGAGTCAAGTATCCACCCGGGGCGACTTGGGTGGCGTCAACATAGGACATTGCATCAATCGGGCCGCTCTCCGGCCAAATGCGACGATGTTTGACAGGGGTATTCGTTGGCGCCTCCCAGCGCAGCCAGCGTTGTGTGCGAATCTCGTCATTCCCGCGAAAGCGGGAATCCATGCCGATGCAGGCGAATTCGCCGATGGAAACTGGATACGTGATTACGTTGCTTGTGGATTTCCGCTTTCGCGGGAATGACGATAGCGGGGTCGCTCAGTCGCGCTTCGCCAAATGCGGCATCCACAACAAGCAACTAAATGATCCGACCTCTCTCCGGCCAAATGCGACGATGTGTGACAGGGGTATTCGTTGGCGCCTCCCAGCGCGGGCAGCGCTGTGTACGAATGTCGTCATTCCCGCGAAAGCGGGAATCCATGCCGATGCAGGCGAATGCGTTGATGGAAACTGGATACGTGATTGCGTTGCTTATGGATTCCCGCTTTCGCGGGAATGACGACATT
>JBKJQK010000418.1:0-5199 GCA_046594095.1 Anaerolineae bacterium
GACCGGCCGGAGGACGATCGGGATGCGCACAACGTGGCCGTTGCTGCCGTTCAGGGTGAACTGGCCGCCGACATAGCTGTTGAGCGTTACGTTCACCACCATTAGCGCCACGCTCAACAGCTATGTCGGCGGTCAGTTGACGCTCACGGGAAGCCCCGGACACGTCGTGCGCATCCCGGTCGTCATCAAGCCGGTCGCGCTCGCCGCGCCGGCGAGCGTGTCCGGCTCAGGGCTACCGATCAACTACAACGTGACGTTTGGCTACGGCGGAGCGTTCGGGGCCGCCGCTCGCGGGCTGGTCCCGGCGGCAATCATCACTGGTACAGTCGCCGATGACCCGACCGACAGCACTTGCTCCCTCGCATCACCCAACGCGCAGATCATTACGGTGACTGTCCCGTCCGGAACAACCTATGCGCGCTTCGCGTTGTTTGATGCCGACGTCAACCCTGGCAGCGACATCGACCTGTGCGTGGTCAATGCCTTAGGACTAGTCGTCGGATCGAGCGGCAGCGGCACCTCTGCCGAGGAAGTCAACCTGATCAGCCCGGCAGCCGGAAACTATCGCGCTATCGTCCAGGGCTGGGGGGTGGCCGGCTCAAGCCCGTTCAAGCTCCACACCTGGTTGCTTGGTAGCACGGCGGCTGGCAACATGGCTGTGTCGGCGCCCGCCACCGCTGTTATTGGCGGCAGCGGCGCGATCAACCTCTCGTTCACCGGTTTGTTGGCTGGAACGAAGTATCTCGGTTCCGTCGCCTACAGCGGCGCGTCCGGGATGCCCAATCCGACCATCGTGCGCGTGAACCCGTAGCGGCTAACGCTCGCACAGACAGTTCGCGCACAATAACAGGACCGCGGCTTGAGCAATCAGGCCGCGGTCCTCTTTTTTCGAGATCGCGCGCCACCGGCTCCGTATTCTGTACACTGATCATGTTCCGGACGCGCGTCCGGCCCTCGCTTCCGATGTTCAGCAAATCCAGCCTCGCCCTGTATTCGGCCGGCATCGCGGTCTTCTGCGACGCGTATGTCACCCAGCCGCTGCTCCCGGAGTTCACCCGTGAATTTGGCGTCCCTCCGGCCGTGGCCGGGCTGTCGGTCTCGGTCGTTGTTCTGGCCATCGCCCTGACCTCCAGCATCTATGGCCCGCTGAGCGACCGGCTGGGCCGCAAACGGGTGATGACCCTGGCGATGGCCGGCCTGTCCGTCCCAACGCTCATGGCGGCGCTTGCCCCGTCGTATAGCATCCTTCTGGGGCTGCGCGCATTGCAGGGCATGCTGATCTCAGGGGTGACCGGGGTCGCGGTCGCCCATATTGGGGAGACGCTCCCGCCCGGGCGGGTGAGCCAGGCAATCGGGGTCTGGATCGCCGCAAACGTCATGGGCGGGCTGTCCGGCCGGGTGGCCGGCGGTGTCATCGCCGACGCGCTCAACTGGCGGGCGAGTTTCGTCGTGTTTGGTGTTCTGACCCTCCTATCGGCCCTGGCCCTGCGCCAATGGCTGGCCCCGGATGCGCCCCGCGCTGGCGGGGACTGGCGCGGGGCCTATGCCGACATGAGCCGCCACCTGCGGGATCGCCGCCTTCTCGGCGCGTTTCTGGTCGGAGGCGCGCTGTTCTTTGCCTTTATCGGCGCCTACACCTATCTGCCCTATCACCTGACCGCGCCGCCCTTTTCGCTGTCGACGGCGCTCGTGTCCGGGGCCTATGTGACCTACATCGCGGGGGTGCTGATCTCGCCTTTGGCCGGGCGCTGGTCGCGCAAGTTCGGACAGCTGAATCTGAGCGCGCTTGGGCTGGTCATCGCCGCGGGGGGGTTGGCCCTCACTCTGATCCCGTCGCTGCCGGTCATCCTGGTCGGCTTACTTACGTTATGCACGGGCAACTTCATGTCCCAGGCCGTCATGCCGGCCTACGTCAACGCGACGGCCCCACAGGGCAAGGGCGCGGCCGGCGCGTTGTATGTCTCGTTCTATTACGGCGGAGCCGTGCTGGGCTCATTCCTGCCTGGTCTGGCTCTGGCGGCCTGGGACTGGCCCGGCGTGGTGGCCGCCTGCATCCTGAGCATGGTGATCGCGCTCCTGGCAAACCGGCTGCTGTGTGGGCGGCCGCCCATCACCCCTGCCGCGTGACCCGCGCCAGCGCCTCGCCCAGCACTTCGACCGCGTCGTCGATGTCGGCCTCGCTCGTCATGCCCATGTGGCCGATACGGAGCACTTTGCCCTGCAGACGCCCCCAGCTCCCGCCAAACTCGACCCCCATCTCGCGGGCCGCGGTCCGCACCTCGTCGGCATCGACGCCCTTGGGCATCCCGAGGACGGTCAGGGTGGGCGAATAGCCGCGGGCATCCGCCAACAATTCGAGCCCCAGGCCGCGCACCCGGTCACGGGTGAAGGCGGCCACCCGTTCATGCCGGGCGAAGACGGCGGGCAGGCCCTCGGCCTCCATCCGCTTGGCCGCGGCGTCAAGGGCGTACATGACGGAGAGCGAAGGCGTATGCGGGGTGTGATTGACTTTGGCCGCGTCACGATACAGGCCCCAGTCCATGTAGAAGCGCGGCGTGCGCGCTTTCGCGTAGGCCGCCCACGCCCGCGCGCTGATGGCCATCGTCGCCATCCCCGGTGGACCCATCAATGCTTTCTGGGAAGCGCTGCTGAGCCCGTCGATCCCCCACGCATCCATCTCGGTGAGCACCCCGCCCAGCGCGCTGACCGCGTCCACCAGGATCAACGCTTCGGAGTTCTCCCGGATCGCCCGGGCGATGTCCGGCAGGGGGTGGAGCACTCCGGTATAGCTCTCGTTATGCGTCATCAGCACGGCCGCGTAACCGGGCGTCTCGCGCAGTCGCGCGGCGACTGCATCCGGGTCAATGATGGCCCCATCCGGAAAGGTCAACATGTCCACCTGGACGCCGAAGACACGGGCGATGTCGGCGAACTTCTCGCCAAAAAAGCCGGCCGAGACCGCCAGGGCGCGGTCTCCGGCGTTCAGGGTGTTGACGATCATCGATTCAACCCCGCCCCAGCCCGAGTTGGTCATCAGAAAGACGTCGCCCTGGGTGCCGCACACCTTCCGCAAGGTGGCCGTGATGCGCTGGAGCAGGGCCGAAAACTCAGCGCCGCGATGGTCGATGATCTGGGCGCTCATGGCCACCAGCACGTCGGCGGGGAGTGGTGTGGGTCCGGGAAGTCTGAGATTCATGGGGGTCACTCCGTTAAATCGCCGTGGGCGCGCGGTACTCGCCGAAGACGCGCCGGAGGGCCGTGCCGATTTCGCCAACAGTCAGCCCGCCTTCGACGCAGGCAAGCAGAACGGGCAGCAGATTGCGGGCGCTTTTGGCCTCGCTCTCGAGGTGGGCGGTCAGTTCCGCCGCCCGCCCGGCGTCGCGGCCCGCCCGCCAGGCGGCCAGCCGATTCCGTTGATTGGCCTCCATCGCCGGATCGACCTTGAACTTTACAAACGGCGCGCCCGCTGCAGCGCCACCTTCGGTGTAGGCGTTGACGCCGACAATGACGCGCTGACCCGTCTCAACCTCGCGCTGGAAGGCGTAGGACGCGTCGGCGATCTGAGCCTGTATCCAGCCGCTCTCGATCGCCCGGACCGCGCCGCCCATTCCGTCAATCGCGGCGATCAGCGCTCCCGCGCGCTGCTCGAGCGCGTCCGTCAGATACTCGATCGCGTACGAGCCGCCTAAGGGGTCAACCGTATCCGTTACGCCGCTCTCATGGGCAAGAATCTGCTGGGTGCGCAGCGCGACCCGGACGGCTTCCTCGGTCGGCAGTTGGAGCGCCTCATCCATCCCGTTGGTGTGCAGGCTCTGAGCCCCGCCCATCACGGCCGCGAGGGCCTGCAACGTCACCCGGGCGACATTGTTCATCGGCTGTTGGGCGGTCAGGGTGCTTCCGCCCGTCTGAGTATGAAAGCGAAGCATGCAGCTGCGCAGATCCTTCGCCCCGAAGCGCTCGCGCATGATCCGGGCCCACAGCCGGCGGGCCGCCCGGAATTTTGCGACTTCCTCCAGGAAGTTATTGTGGGCGTTGAAGAAGAAGGCGAGCTGGCCGGCAAAGTCGTCGACCTCCAACCCTGCCGCGATGGCCGCCTCGACATAGGCGATCGCGTTGGCCAGGGTGAAGGCGATCTCCTGGGCGGCCGTGCTGCCGGCCTCGCGGATGTGATAGCCGCTGATCGAGATCGTGTTCCACTGGGGAATCTGTTCGCGGCAGTAGGCAAAAACGTCGGTCACCAGGCGCATCGACGGCCCGGGCGGAAAGACGAACAGCCCGCGGGCCGCGTATTCCTTGAGAATGTCATTTTGAAGCGTGCCGCGCAAGGCCGCCGCCGCCACGCCTTGCTCGCGCCCGACCGCCACATACAACGCCAGCAGAATTGCGGCCGGCGCGTTGATCGTCATCGAGGTGCTGGCCTTGTCCAACGGGATCTGATAGAACAGCTCGCGCATGTCCTCGAGCGAGCTCACGCTCACCCCGACTTTGCCGACTTCGCCCGCCGCGAGCGGATCGTCGGCGTCCATGGCCAGTTGGGTGGGCAAATCAAAGGCCACCGACAGCCCGGTCTGACCCTGCGACAGCAGGAAGCGATAGCGCGCGTTACTCTCCTGGGCCGAGGCAAACCCGGCGTACTGGCGCATCGTCCACAGCCGCGAGCGATACATCGTGGGGTGAATGCCGCGGGTGAACGGGTATTCGCCCGGAAACTCGCCATCGCCATGGACAACCTCAAAGGGGATGCCCGAGGGAGTCTCAAAGGTGGCCCGCCGCTCCGGGGCGCGTTTGAGCGATGGGAGGAGCGTTTCGCGCTCCCAGTCGGCGCGGGTGCGTGGCATGCCGCGAATTACTGCGGCGGCAGCGGGCCGCCGAACAGCTGGCTGGTGAGTTGATCGCCCTGCTGCGGAATGTAGATCGCCCCAAACTGGGCCTCGAATTTCTCGATGTTTTCCTGAAGGGCGCGCATCAAGAGCTTGGCGTGCATCGGCGCGCACACCACCCGCGCGCCCACTCGCGCGGCCGGCATGTTGGGCATGATCCGGGCGAAGTCAAGAATGAACTCAGCCGGGGAATGCTGGATGACGACGAAGTTCGAATAGGTCGCGTCCAGACCGGGCGGAAGCTCCAATTGCAGGGCGGGCGGCTGTTGTGGCGGGCGGGGAGGTTGTGCCATGCGCGAAGCATACCCGAAATCAACGC
>JBKJQK010000502.1:0-2530 GCA_046594095.1 Anaerolineae bacterium
CGTTCAACTCCCGCCGGCCCCTCTGGATGACCGGCGAGGCATTCGAAATGGCACGGGTTGGGTCAACGACGGCTCTGTCGGCCGGACCCGTGCCGAGCAGCCTGGTGGTGGCGCGATTGCCCGCCGTCCGCTGTAGCGCGAGGATGTCGGCGGACGAAGCAGCATTCGGCGTACTCAGCGCGCGCTGAAGCGACCCGGCTTGCAGCGCGGGATCAAGCTGCTCGCGGGACAGCGGTCGTGCCGCTTTTCGATCCGATGATTTTCCGACCAATCGCACCTGTCTGTTCGCCATTTGCCCTCCAATAGAACGAATATTGTAGTCGTCTTCGCACTGGGCGGATTGAGCCCGGCCCGTCAAATCGCGCTCATGCCAGGACGCCACCGGCCACCACGCACCGGGCCGCGCTGAAAAGCTCCTCGAATTCGACTCCGTCGGCAATGCCGACCTGGCGCGGCGGCGCGCCGCGATGGGCTAACACAAGCACACATTCGTCGCGGGCATCCCGCACAAACGCAAATGCGTTCGGCTCGACCATCAGCATCTGGAAACCGACCCGCTGAAGGGCCGTGATTCGCGGCGCAGTCTGATTAACCTCCGGTATTGGTCCAGAATCGATGTGTCCCACTGCTTCGGATCCCAGGGCATGCATCCGCGCGAGCCAAGGGCTGGATCGTCGCGCAGGCCAACTTCGTCGCCGTAGTAGATCGACGGCACACCCACGTAGGTCAGCAACAGGGTCACGGCCAATTGCAGGAGGCCGCGGTTGCCGCCTACCAGGCTGTAGATCCGGCCGGTGTCGTGGCTGCCCAGCAAATTGAACTGCTGGAGGGCGATCGCCCACGGGGTCGCGGCGCGGGCCTGCCGCCAGGTGGCCTCGAGGGCTTCGGTCGGCCAGGCCACGGGCGAGACGATCTCGTCCTTGAATCCCCAGGCGCCCTGGCGAAAACTGCGCAGCCAGTTCCAGACCGGCTTTGCAAAGCCGAGATAGTTCATCGTCGCATTCCAGCGGTCGCCCTGCAGGTGCGGGCTGACGTCAAATAGGGCCGGGTGAAGCTCAGACACCTAGCGCATGCTGCCGTCGTGATGGAGGGTGAGGAGCCAGGGTGCGTTCATGTTTTCCCAATTCGTGATGCGTATCCGCGATTCGTGCCACGCATTCGCTGTAAAACAGAACAAACAAGAAGGGAAGTTTACGAAGAAGGCGGCACAGCGCTTTCTTCCCTTTCCTTCCCTTCTTCTGTTAACGGTTGAAGAATCTTAGGCATCTCGGAGGCCGACAACAACATCCGCGACGTTGGTGCCGGTCGGGCCGGTCAGGATGAGGTCGCCCAGGGCCGCGAAGAAGGGATAGCTGTCGTTGGCGGCTAGCGCGGCTGCGGCATCGAGGCCGAGCGCTTCGGCCCGGGCGATTGTCGTGGCGTCGGCAATCGCGCCGGCGGCGTCGGTGGGGCCGTCGGTGCCGTCCGTGCCGAAGCTGGCGATCGCAATGCCGGCCGCGCCGCGCGCGCGCAGGCGAAGGGCCGCGGCCAGGGCCAGTTCCTGATTGCGCCCGCCCCGCCCGGTGCCGCGCAGGGTGACCGTTGTCTCGCCGCCGTAGATGCGGGCGCTGCCGGGCGGGGCGGCCAACAGGTCGACGACGATCCGGTCCGCGGCTTCGCGGGCCTCGCCTTGCAACTCGGTTGTGACCGTTTGCGCGGCGTAGCCCAACTCGCGGGCGGCGGCTTCGGCGGCCGCGCAGGCCTGGGTGTTGCTGGCCACGAGCAGGTTGTGAGCGCGAGGATCGCGGGTGAGCCCGGATGCAATCACGTCCAGCGAATCGCCGATCACATCCGAGACCACCAGGCCGAGCACCGCCGCCGGCGCGGCCAGGCGGACCAGCCCACCCGCCTTGAGTTGATCGAGCCGGGAGCGGACCGCATTCATCTCGGTGATGCCGGCCCCGCTGCGCAACAGCGCATCGTTGATGGCCCGCGCGATCGGGAGCGAGATACCGGGATGGGGTGCCAGAAGCAGGGCGGAGGCGCCCCCACTGACGCACACCATCACCAGCGTGCGCGGGGTAAGTCCATCGAGGGCGGCGCGGACGGCTGTTCCAGCCCGGATGCTGTTCTCGTCCGGGACGGGGTGGCCGGCTTCGATCAGTTCGGCGAAGGCGGGCATGCGCGCCCGCGCGTCCGGCGGCAAGTGCGCGTATTTGGTCACTACGACAGCCCGCCGGAGCCAGCCGGCCAGGAGGGGCAGGGCCGCCTCGGCCATCGTCCAGGCGGCCTTGCCGGCCGCAATCAGGACGATATCGTCAAAGGCGGCCAGGTCGTAGCGCGCGCCGTCGCTCAGACTCAGAAGGGAGCCCTCCCGTTGGGCATGCCGGCGGATGGCGTGGCCAGGATCGGCCGCGGATAGCGCGGCGCGGAGAATGATGTCGATATCGCCGCGCATTGGGATCAGGGCAGGGGTTGCTGTGCCGGCCGGGGGCGGGTTGCCCTCGGGTCCGGGGTCCGGGTGATCTTGAACATCCATTGCACAACTGGG
>JBKJQK010000158.1:0-3550 GCA_046594095.1 Anaerolineae bacterium
ATGTCGGTGACGTTTCCGAGCATGGGCTGCAGGGTGAGCTTGACGTTGGGGTGATTCTTCGCCCACTGCTGCATCAACAGATACATCGAGTAGGACGGATGCTTCGGATCCGCCGCAATGTCGCGCCAGGTGTTGATGACGAGCTCGCCCTTCAGGTCGGGCCGGCTGGCGGCGGTGGCGACCGGCGCCGACGGTCCAGCCGGCGCGGCGGGAACGGCGGTGGCCGCCGGGGCCGCGGGCTTGGGCGTGTCCGCCGGGGCAGCGGGCTTGGGCGTGTCGGCGGGCTTGGGCGCCGTGGTCGCGGCGGGCGCGGCGGCCTGCCCGCACGCGGCGAGCAGCAAGCTGGCACAGATGCCGGCAATCAGCCAGTGTGAGCGGCGGGACTTAGCTTTCGGATCTTCCATCGCGGGTATCTCCTTTTGAATCAGCCATTGGATTTCGATATCCTACACTTTCTTTCGAAAACTGTCAAGAATAGATAGTTTCGGAGCCAATTGACATGATTTCGAAAGAGAATTACAATGTTGGCGTGTCTGCCCATCTCTCGTTCGCCCGCAAGGACCGGATTCTGGAGTTTCTCCGCAGTCGGAACGCGGCCAGCGTCTCGGAACTCAGCGACTTGCTGGATGTGTCGGAAGTCACCGTCCGGCAGGATCTGAATCAGCTTGCCTCGGAAGGCCTGTTGGCCCGCACGCGCGGCGGGGCGCTGCTGTCCGGCCGCGCAAACAACGAATTTACGTTTGGCGCGCGGGTGGCCATTAACGCCGACGCCAAACAGAGAATCGGGGAGATGGCCGCTGGCCTGATCAAGCCCGGCGATTCGATTATTTTTGACGCGAGCACAACCGGCTTGTATGTGATCCGGGCCCTGCTGTCCCGGCGCGACTTGCACGACCTGACCATCATCACCAATGGGATTCAGACGGCCCTCGAGTTGGTCAACCGGCCGGACATCACTACGATCCTGACCGGCGGGCAACTTCGTATGACGGCCGTGTCGCTGGTCGGCTCGGTCGCCTGGGACATGCTCGGCGGGATCAACGCCAACATCGGCTTCTTTGGCGCGCGGGGCATAACGGTGGAACAGGGCCTGACCGACGTGCATCTTCAGGAAGCCAACGTCAAGGTCAAGATGATCGAGCGCTGCCGGGAAGTTGTCGCCCTCGTCGACGCCAGCAAATTTGGCGCGGTCTCGCTGATCAGCTTTGCGCCGATCGAGAAGGTCAACCGTTTGATCACCGATATTTCTGCGCCGGCCGAGGCGGTGGCCGGGTTGAGCGCCCGCGGAGTGAACGTCATGCTGGCCTGACAACGCATGTCTCAATTTGAAGCCATGACGAAAACACGGCGAATTCAATCCGATGGGCTTGAGATTGTGGTCGAAACTTTCGGCCACGGCCGTCCGCTTGTCTTCGCTCATGGCCTGACTGGCACGCGGCAGGGCGTCATCAAGCAACTCAAAGCGCTGGCCGGGCAGCGCAGGATCATCACCTTTGACCAGCGTGGGCACGGCGAAAGCGCTCCGGTGACCGACCCGGCTCGCTACACCCCGGATCTGATGGCCGACGACATGGCCCGGGTCATGGACGCGCTGGGGATTGAGAAAGCCATCGTCGGCGGCGAGTCGATGGGGGCGGCCACGACACTCACCTTTGCGCTGCGACACCCCGAGCGGGTCGAGGCGCTCCTGCTGACCGTGCCCGCTTTTTGCGAGACGATCAACACTGAGGCGACCCGCATGGCGGAGATGGCGGACCGGATTCAGGCGTTGGGGACTCGGGCTTTTGTCGCGACGGCCATCCGGACCTGGCGCAATGAGTTTCACTGGCCCGAGGACGTCATCGACGCGGTCGGGGCGGCCTTCAGCGCGCACCAGGGCGACAGCATCGCCACGGCCATCCGGACCGTCATGCGCTGGACGATGGACGATTTCGAGACGATCCGTGATTTGCGCTGTCCGGCCTGCATCGTCGGCTGGCCCGATGATCCGCTCCACCCGCTGGCGCTGGCCGAACGGATGGCGTCCATGATCCCGCGCGCCCGGCTCGAAGTCATGCCAACCCTGCCGGAAGTGTTCCACAACCCCGAGATGGTCGGCGCGATCTACGGCCGCTATCTCTCCCAACTCTATTGAGGAGCCATGTCCAACGCGCAACGTTATTCCTTGCTAGCCGAGGCGCTGGCCGAGACCGGCGTCAACATCGAGGCCGCCAAGTCCGCGCTCAAGACCCAGAAGATCGAGACGCCCTCATGGGGCTACGCCAACAGCGGCACCCGCTTCAAGGTGTATCCCTGGCCCGGGGCGGCCCGGACCGTGGAGGAAAAGCTCGACGACGCCGCCCTTGTCCATACGCTGAGCGGAATCGCGCCCTCGGTGGCCGTCCACATCCCGTGGGACCGCCCGCTCAACGACGACTACGCCGGAATGCGCCAGTACGCTGAATCGAAAGGCGTCATCATCGGGGCGGTCAATCCCAACGTCTTTCAGGCGGAGGATTACCGGCTGGGTTCCTTGGGAAATCCTTCGGCGGCGATCCGCGAGGCCGCCCTTGACCACATCATCGAATGCTGCGAGCTGATGCCCGTGCTGGGCAGCGACATCCTGAGCCTATGGTTTGCCGACGGCACGAACTACGCCGGCCAGGACAGCCTGCGAGCCCGCAAGCTGCGCTTTGAGCAGGGGCTGGGTGTGGCGTATGGCCGCTTACCGGCCGGCGGGCGGATGATGATCGAATATAAATTCTTCGAGCCCGCCTTCTACAGCACCGACCTGCCGGACTGGGGAATGGCGTTGCTGATGGCCCACAAGCTCGGACCACGGGCCCAGGTGCTGGTTGACCTGGGCCATCACGCCCATGGGGTCAACATCGAGCAGATCGTGGCCGTTCTGCTCGACGAGGGCCGGCTGGGCGGTTTTCACTTCAACAACCGCAAATACGCTGACGACGACCTGATCGTCGGCAGCGTAAACCCGTACGAGCTCTTTCTGATCTACAACGAGCTGGTCGACGCCGGTGACGCGGCCAAAGACGTCGCCTACATGATCGACCAGTCGCACAATATTGAGGGCAAGATCGGGCCAATGCTGCAATCAGTCCTGAACTGCCAGGAGGCGTACGCCAAGGCCCTGCTTGTGCCACGGCCGCGCCTGGCCGCCGCCCAGCAGGCCGGGGATGTGCTCGAGGCCCATCGCATCCTGACCGACGCGTTCCGGCATGACGTCCGTCCTCTGCTGATCGCGGCTCGCGAAGAGATGGGCGTGCCGTCCGATCCGATGGTGGCGTACCGCGGCGGCCCGTACGAGGCTCGACGCGCCGAAACCCGCGGCAGCCAGCTCGGCTCCGGCGGTTATGCGGTCTGACCGCTCATCGGACTTCACTGCCAGCAGTCGCGCACCGACATGCCAACCCGCAACACCTTCGCCCTGCGCGCCGACTGGATCTGGCGCGCGCGCGGCCTGAGCAAACTGGCGTTCGCCAATACGGCGCCGCCGTCCGCGGGCGAGGCGAATCGGTTTGTCTACTTTCGACGCGTCTTTGACCTCGCGGAC
>JBKJQK010000377.1:0-2604 GCA_046594095.1 Anaerolineae bacterium
CGGCGAACATCCATATCGTCGTCGCCGGCGGAGCCGCCGGCAAATTCTCGGCCGTCCTGGGCGGCTGGGGGGTCACGGCCGGCCGCACCGCGCTGGTCAGCCGGAGGATTTGAACCATGAGCCTATATATCCTGGATCCAACCGACGAACGCGTGCCCATCCGACGCGCGCTGGCTGCGCGGCCGGCCGCGTTGACGGGGACGCTGGCCCTGCTCGATATCAGCAAACCGCGCGGCGACGTGCTGCTCGACCGGCTCGCGGCGGGCCTGCAGGCGCGCTACCCGGGCCTGGCGATCCGGCGCTATCGCAAGCCAACCTTCACCAGGCCGGCGCCCGAGGATCTGCGACGCAAGATCGCCGAGGAGTGCGACTACGTCATCGAGGCCCTGGCCGACTGAGGATCGTGCGTGACGTGCGGTACGCACGACTCCATCTGGTTCGAGGTTCACGGGCGCCCGGCGGTGCTGATCGCCTCGTCGACGTTCGAGAAGGCGGCGGCCGCCCAATCCGAGGCGCTGGGGCTGCCCAACTTTGCCCGGGTCTTTGTCCCGCATCCGATCCAGGACGCCACCGACGACGAGATGCGGGCGAAAGCCGACGCCATCCTCGACGTCGCGCTGCAGGGGTTGGTGGCGCGGAATTCATGACTCAAATTGACCTCAACGCCGATTGCGGCGAAAGCTTTGGCCGTTGGACGCTCGGTGATGACGCCGGTGTGCTGCGTCACGTGACGAGCGCCAACATCGCCTGCGGCGCGCATGCCGGGGACCCGGACGTGATGCGGGCGACGGTGAAACTCTGCCGGGCGAACGGGGTTGCCATCGGCGCGCACCCGGGTTACCCCGACCTGCAGGGATTCGGGCGGCGGGTGCTGCCGATGACGCCGGCCGAGGTCTTCAACGCCGTGCTGGCCCAGATCGGCGCGCTGGCGGCCATCGCGAAGGCCGAGGGCGCGGCGCTCGCGCACGTGAAGGCCCACGGCGCGTTGTACAACCACGCCGCGCAGAACCCGCCGATCGCGCGGGCCATCGCCGACGCGGTGGCCGCCTTCGACCGCGGGTTGATCTTCGTCGGCCTGGCGGACTCGGGTCTAATCGCGGCAGGCGCAGCGGCCGGGCTGCGGGTCGCGGCCGAGGCCTTCGCCGACCGGGCTTACGAGGCGGATGGGACTTTGCGCGACCGCAAGCTCCCCGGGGCGGTGCTGGAGGACGACGCGGCTGCGCTGGCCCAGGCGCTCGGGATTGCCCACGACGGGGCGGTCATCACCCACGACGGTCAGCGTCTCACGCTCAAAGCCGATACAATCTGCCTGCACGGCGACACCCCCGGCGCGGCCGCCCGGGCGCGCGCGCTGCGGGCCGGGCTCGAGGCGGCGGGGATCACGGTGAGGGGGATGTGCGGAGCGCTATCGGCGTAACATTGGGGCCGAGTCATGATTGAGTTCCTCATTCTCATTCCCAGCGGGGCAATCAGATCCCTTCCATCGACTTCCTTCTTCCGTTCTTCTGTTAGCCCCGTTCGAGACTTCAGCCCGCGAGCGGAACAGCGATGACGTCATCCAGCGGAATGTCGTGGTCCTCGATCGGGAATTCGTCCAGGCGCTGCTCGGCGAAGGCGATCCCAATCTTGAGGGTGTGCGGGGCGAGGCGGGCGAGAAAGTTATCGTAGTAGCCGGCTCCGTAGCCGATCCGATGCCACTGCCCGCCCATGCGGGCGAAGCCCAGCAGCGGCACATACACTACATCGATCTCGGCTGGGTCAAGGCGCTCTTTGTTGCGGGGGTGACTCAGCCCAAACACGCCCGGCTCAAAGGCCTCAGGGTCCAGCGAGTCGATCAGCGCGCAGGGGGTCTCCTCGCTCCGGCGCAGGAAGATAGGCACGGCCACCCGCTTGCCGGCCGTCAGGGCGGCCAGGATGAGCGAGCGACCATCGATCTCGCTCCGCATCGGCAGGAAACAGTGGATGGTTTTGGCGGAGATAAATTCGGGCCGGGAAGCGGCCAGCGCAGCCAGCGCTTCGCTCAGAGCGGCCCGGGTCTCTGGGGGGATGGCGTCTCGGCGCGCTTCGAGCGCGCGGCGCAGCGCGGTCTTGCGCTGGGAGGGGGGTTGTGTCATACGCTGCCGGCCGCGCCTAATCGTCGATCAGGCGGCGATGCCCGTTTGGGCAGGTGCCGTAGGCGCAATCGTACCAGCCCGGCAGGCCCTCCTCGTCTTCGAACTGCATTTCAACCCGCCAGTGGTCGCCGCAGTAGACCTTTTCGCACTCGGGACAGTAGAACGGCGCCCACAGTTTATTGAGGGCGTGGATGGCGCCTGGGTCTGCGGCTGCGATGGCCAGGGCCAGGGCCGGGCGATCCCCGGCGCCGACGCGCACGGTGATCGCGCCCATGTAGTGGGTGTGCGCGTAGACCCCCCCGGCGTCGAGGTTCAGCGTTGCGGCCAGCGCCCCGCACACGGCGCAGTGAAACTCGGCATGTACTGGCGGTTCCATGACGTGCTGGTTTTATAGCATGAAAGTCAGGTTTGACGTTTGGGACACGCGGTGTGCGGTCAGGCCCGGCCGAATCGCGCGGCGAAGTCCACAAAATACTCCAGCGCGCGCGGG
>JBKJQK010000171.1:0-15447 GCA_046594095.1 Anaerolineae bacterium
GCAGGGCGCCGTGCAATTCAAGGTCACCCCGCTCAATCTGGCGAAGCCGAACGAAACGCTCGATTTCGAGATCGACATGAATACCCATTCGGTGGATCTGGGAATGAACGTGGCCAAGCTTGCGACGCTGACTCTGAATAACGGCATGACCGTTGTTGCGACACGCTGGGAGGCGCCGGGGGGTGGGCATCATGTTGCGGGCAAGCTGTTGTTCCCTTCAACGGTGGATGGAATATCCGTGCTGAAGGGCGCGACCAGCGTCGCGTTGACATTGCGCAATATTGACGCCGCTGAGCGTCGATTTGTGTGGGAAATTGAATGAATCACATGACAAAGAAACACGCCCTGATCATGGTCGCCTGTTGCGCGATCCCCATTGTTGCGCTCACGCTGATTTCGGTCTTCCGGGTGCCGGTGAGCGGGATCGTCACGATCGGCCTGGTGCTCCTGTGCCCCATCTCCCACCTGATCATGATGAAGTTCATGATGCCTGGCCATGAGGGAAACCACGGTGAAGCGCAAGTCGACACGAGTGATGTCAAGAGGATAGGCCATCCTGCGAATCATTTGAGTGACCGCGACGCATGACCACCGGCGCGACCTTGGGCCGGTAGTGAGAGCGGAATGGATGACCGTCACGCTCACGCCTTCTGGGCATGAAGGACGGCGATTCGGACGTCACGGGAGTCAGCGACGTATCGAAAATACTCCGACCCCGCGCAGCTGATGCACAACGGCCCGCCATCTACCATTCTCTCGCGGCCGTTGATAATTTCCTCGCCACAATGCTCGCAGGTCACCCGGACGCCGTTGCGACTGATGATCGCCCGCAAATCCACGGTGGGCGTGACCCGGCGCCAGGCGAGCAACTCCGCATCGGGCATGCGCTGATACGCCTCGAGCTGGGCGTGCCAGCGGCTCCTTGCGCCAGGCGCGTATTGGGTGGCACGCCCGCGCACGCCGATCGCCGGCCAGATCCGGATCGCGTCGCCGGTTTGCGTATCGACGAACACCGCCGCGATCTTGCCCTCGTCGACCAGGCGCATGGTGCGGTGCCCCATCGCGCAGCCGGTGGCGACCATGACCCCGTCCGCAAAGCAGCCATCGGTCTCAACAAATGCAAGCAGGCGCTTATCGGTCTGCGGCAGGCCCAACCCCAGCAACTCGCCGGCGAGCATGCCCATCCGCAAGCCAAGAATCTGGCGCGGGCACACATGGCTGTGCAGTCCAGCCAGCGTGGCGCGATACGCATCCGGCGAAAACATCGCAGGCCTGCCTCAGTCCTTCTTGCCCGCCGCTTCCATGGCGTCCTGGGCCCAGCTCCAGGCTGTCATCATAGACGGGAAACCGATCGTCGTCACGCCCAGAAGGATGGCGTGGTTGATTTCGTCGGGCGTAGCGCCCGCCTCGAGCGCGCGGTGGGTGTGCGATTTGACCGCACTCTCGCCGCGCTGGGCGGCGGCCATCCCCAACTTGATGAGTTCGCGGGTCTTCAAATCGAGTGGTCCGCTCTCGCCAGCCGTGGCGCCCAGCTTGTCGTAGGCCTTCCACACTTTGGCATGCTGTTTCTTGAAGGCCTGGTAACGGGCGGGCAACTTGGTCATCGGGTTCTCCTTGGCCGCAATCATACGTCGGCACAATTCGTTGCGGGGCGCGGCCGAGATGGTCGCGTTCCGTGATACAAGACGGGAAGGCCGGGCAGCGAGGACCACCCGGCTCCCCGCTCGTCACAGGTGGCTAGACCTTGACGAGCTTGACCGTCGTATCGTAGAAGACGGCGCTTCCACCCACGGGGTCAAACAGGGTCGTATTCGTGATCAGCGGATCGGTGCGCATGGCGGCATTGGCGTGCACGCCGGTCGTCCGCACGGGATCGCCGGGAATCTTCCTGCCATCCACCGTGATGTCGAATGCGCCGTTGCCCCAGTGGCCGAAGCCGAGGCTGAAGCCCATAACGCCCGGGCGCATCCCCTGGGTAGTCTTGACCTTTCCGATCATGGGCTGCTTGTTGCCGTGCCCGAGGTCGTATTCGCCGTTCGGGTTGGTGGCTGAGATCACCCGAACCTTGTCCCCATCCTTCAAACCGCGGGCGGCCGCGTCATCGGCATTCATGAGGATCGCGTTTTCGGGGTTCAAGGCCCGCAGCCAGTAGTTGCCGGCGGTCCGGCTCTTGGTGCTGGCGATCTCGCGCCAGGTGATCATTTTGAGATCGTAGCCCTGCTTTGTGTCGTCGATGACCTTGCCGTCGTAGCCCATTTGCGGCTCGATATAGGTGGGAATGCCCGGGAGCGCCTTGCCCGTGCCCGAGTGCTTGACGCCCGCGGTCTTCTCGAGATACATGTTGATGAGCTTGCCAAACTTCGTGCCCGTCGGCACAACGTAGGGCTCATCAAATGATCCCTGTCTCACGCCATCGCCCGGATAGCCGTCGCCGTAGGCCTGGAAGCGCCCGCCGCGGTTCAGAACCGTGACGACCTTGCGCCAGGCGGGCCCGGCGATCGCCTGCCAGCGCGCGGGATCGAAGACGGCTTTCGGCAAATGCCTGCGCGCCTCGAGGAAGAACTTCAGCTCCTCATCACTCGCGTCCGGCACGCCGTCCGTCCCGTCCTTCTTCTCGCCAAACGCCAGATTGGCGATCATCCTCATATACAAGTCATCCGGGTGACTCAGGGCCTTCCCTGGCTCCAGGCCATTGGGCCCAAAGTCCGGCAGATTCATCTTCTCGGCAATGGCCAACAGGAGCGACTCCCATTGCACGGCCATTTCCTGGCCATACACCTTTACGGTGCCGGTGAGCGGGGCGATGGTCGGCTGGCGGATGCCCATCACCTTGAAGGTGATGTTCGGGTGCGAACCGCCGAACTCCCAGCGCTCGAGGAAGGTCGTGTCCGGGAAGATGTAGTCGGCGAACATGCTGGTCTCGCCGACGATGATGTCTGAGGCGACGAACAGCGGAAGCTTGTTCACGTCGGACAGGATTGGGATCCAGTTGTTGCCAGCCGGAAGCGAGTACGCGCCCGAACCCATGTACATGAAGGCGGCCTTGATCGGATATGGGTAGGCGTCGCCGAGGGAGGGGACGATCTCCTGATAGACGTCGGAGGCGATCGGATACCAGTTGCGCTTCGCGGGATAGCCGGCAAAGATCGTGCTGTCCTCGTACTTCACGTCATGGCGGATGAGGCTGATCCCGACCGGGGCCAGCGCGCCCGGGTCGAACTTGCTCAGGACAAAGGGTCCCTCGGCCTTTGCCCCCGACACATCGTAGGTGCTGGCATAGACTTGGCCGCCGCGCCAGTCATAGCTGCCAATCAGCAGGCCCAGGCAGTTCCAGGCGATGACGTTGTAGTAGCCATTGGTGTGCTGAGACACACCCCGGTGAATGTCGATGGCCGAATTCTTGCCGTGCGAGGTGTATTCCTTTGCCAGCCCGGCGATGATCCCGGATTCGATCCCGGCAATGTCTTCCCAGCCTTGAAGGCTGTGAACGCCGGCGGAATCCTTGAGTCGCTGCAAGCTGCTGCGCACTTCGATCCCATCCAAGATCAGATTGACGAGTAGCTGGCCGGTTGCGGCCTCCTTGTCGTCGTTCGGATCAAACAGGACGGGCTTGCCATCGGCGCCCAGTACCACGAATGGGTCGGTGTTGAACACCTTTCCCTCGGCCGTCACGTAGGTGACGACGGCGACGTTATCCTTCGTCTCGGTCTTTCGCTCGATCAGCTTCAGGTCGGAGCCGCGAAGGAATTTGTCGTCCCGGGTCTTGATCAGCCACGTGGCGTTGCACCAGGTCGGCTCGCCAATCTTCTTGGACGCGGCCAGGTTGGCGGCCGACAGATACTTTTCATCCCAGCGCTTGTTGTCGATGATCCACTGGATCATGCCCAGGGCGATGGCGGCCTCGGTGCCGGGCTTGTTCGGTATCCACTTCCAGGCCTTGCCGGCCAGCTTCGACAGGCGCGGATCAATCACCGCGTACTTCATTTCACCGGCGACAAGTCGATTGGTGATGCGCGGGACGCGATTGGTCGGGCCATAGTTGCCCTCGAACGGCGACGAGCCCACGAACAGGACGAAGTCGGCGCTGGCCGTGTCACCCTGCCAGTAGGCCTTCGCGCCCCCGGTGAACTTTGTCCCGTCCCACTGGTCGGCCATGCTCTTGCCAGCAAAGTAGAGGCTGCCCTGGCACACCGTGGTATGACCGTGCCGGTTGGTGGTTCCGAGCCCCGAACCGAACAGGCGAGTGTCGAAGTCCGCCCTTCCGCCCTTCTTGCGGCCCCAGAAGTACAGAATCTGGTTGTTCTTTGGCCCGAAGTCGGGATGATCCGGATCGATCATCTTGTCGAGATGCTGGGCAAAATCGACTTTGAACCTGGCGACAAGATCCTTCTTTTTGGCGGCGTCCTTCTCACCCAGAATCCCGGTGATGGCGGAGCCGATGTCCTTCATGAGCTTGGCGTCGGTCACCACGCGCAACGTTTTGAGCCCTTCCACGCTGCGGTTCTCCTCACCGGGAACATTCGCGAACAGCTTGCCGCCGTTTACGATCTCGGTCACGGCCTGGTCAAAGTCGACGGTCACCCATTTGTTCTCGCCGCGCTTGCCCGCCCGCTTGAGGACCTTGACGATGCGATATGGGTCATAAGCGGTCTGCAGGCCGGCGTGCCCTTTCGGGCATAGCGGGGCATCGACGGATGCGGTATCTTTGATCGACGTATTGAATGGCAGATGCGGGACGAGATTCCAGGGCGAGAAGGGGTTCCCGTCGATCTTGACTGCAACGCCGTCGACCAGCTTGACCTTGATTCCGCACTGGGTATTGCATTGCTGGCAGATCGAGTAGATCTGGCTGGCCGGATCGGCCAGAGGGTAGGCGCCACCCAAAGCCTGCGCTTCGGCGCCCGAGTTGGTCAGCGTGCGCTGGATGTTGGGCAGAAAACCCAGGAAAGCCGAGCCCGCAACGCCGGTGCCGGCAACGGCCGACACCTTCAGGAACTCCCGGCGATTAAGTGTTTCAGACATGACTATGCCACCTCTTTCAATGTCGAATGAGACGAATCGGCCCGCTGTGCGTGAAGTGTCGCGAGGCTCATCGCGCCGCCTCGCTTTTCTTCAGGAATGGCAGGGCGTCGGTGCCGATCAGATAGGCCAGCGTGGAGAGGCCGACCACTCCAAGGGTGACGGACCATTCCATGACACTAGGCTCGTAATTGAAATTCAAATGCGGGCCCGAGAACGCGTCGATGAGGCCTTGCAGTTCGGGAATGGCCAGGGACGGGAAGATGATGTTCGATCGCGCGACAGCGAATCCAACCAGCACCAGGACACCCATCAAACCAGCCCACAGGCCGCTTCGCGAGAGCTTGGGCTGGATCAGCACGATCACCGGCACGATCATGCCCAGCAGCACCTGCAGCCCCCAGAAGGCCCAGCTGTAGCGGCCGAACAAAATCAGGTTGACTGCTTCGGCCGCCTGCGGCACACCGGCATAGAGGGCCAGCGAGAAGTCGGTCCACAGGTAATAGGCTTTGACCAACAGCAAGATGATCGAGGCCAGCGCCAGGACGCGCAAGCGCTGTCCGCGAAGCTCGGAGTCTGGGATGAACCAGCCAATGACGACCATCATCAGGGCCACACCCGAAGTGAGCGAGAACACCGGAAACTGCGCGGGCAGCATGCCGTTGTGCCAGCCAGGCCGGCTGGCGTTCACACCCAACAGCGCGCCGACGCCGCCGCTCAGGAACACGGCCAGAAACAGGCCGACGCCCATCAGCACCTTCATGGGGCGCGATTGCGGGCCGCGGGACGCCATGACCATCGCAGCGATCACGACGATGAAGAAGATGGTGTATCCCCAGACCAGTTGCGCCATCGGCGCGAAGAAGTTGGGGCTGAAGAACACCTTCCAGATTCGCTCCATGCGGCCGAGGTCGAAGCCGATCGTGATCAGCGCGGCGGGCATCGTGACCAGGGCTCCCCACAGGGCGTACTTGCCGGTGCCCTTGAATAGCCTGACATTGAACAGGTAGTCCAGCGAAGCCAGCATAAACGCGCCGGTGGCGATGCCGGCGAAGAAAAGATACATGGCCACCCACAGGCCCCAGGTTACATACGAGCCGTAGTTCACATCGCGCTCGCCGACGAACAGGCGGATGACGAAACCGTACACGCCAAGCAACGCTGCAATCGCGCCCAGCACATAGAGCGTTTTCTTAATCATGGCAACCTCCCGCTAGACAATGTAGTACACGCGCGGCCGCGTGCCCAGCTCTTCTTTCAAGCGCATGACATTGGGCTTGTTGATCATCCCGGCAACGAGACTCGCCGGGTCGTTGGCGTCGCCGAACAGCGTCGCCCGGCCAATGCAGGTGGACACGCATTCGGGCAGCATGCCCTCCTTCACCCGGTGCAGGCAGAAGTGGCACTTGCGCGCATTGCCCATCGGTGAAGCGTGCGACTCGCGCGGCCACGGCTTGCCATACTCATAGTTGGCGGCGCGCTCATAGTCGTCGGCGGCGTCCTGCCCCAGTATGAGGCCGGCTGCGTTGGGCTTGCCCTCGTTGTAGGTATAGCCAAAGTCGGCCGTGCGCGCGCCGTACGGGCACGCGGTCAGGCAGGCCCGGCAGCCAATGCACTGGTTGTAGTCCACGACGACCACGCCCTCTTCGTTCTTATAGGTCGCGTTGACCGGGCACACCGGCACGCAAGGCGGGTTGTCGCATTGCTGGCACGGCTTGGGGGTAAACCGGCGGGTGACGTTCGGGTAGACGCCAAGCTCTTCTTCCAACACGGGGCGGTAGACCACGCCGGGCGGGAGCTTGTTCTCAGCCACACACGCGATCGTGCAGGCATGGCACCCAACGCACTTGCGCAGATCAATGACCATCACCCAGCGGCGCTCGGCCGGTTTCTTCAGCAGCGCCTTGCGCAGTTCGGCCTGCATCCGGATGATGATGTCGGCGTCGGGGCCCTGCCCGGGCGTGACCGCCTGTCCAGGGTTGATCTTGTCAATGGGCTTGTAATCGGAAAGGGCCTGGGCCACGTGCTCGGGGTTCTTGTCGAGCACGTCCAGCAGGTCAGCTGCCACGGCGACGCTCGCGACGCCGCCAAACAGCTTCAGGAAATTACGCCTGTGTTCATTGACGGCGGGCTTGCCGCCGGCCGGAGTCACAGGTTTGATGGAATCTGCCATCGATCGCCTCCAATGATGAAGTCTGACTGCGCGGAGCGATGTCCGCGCAGACGAGAGCGTAGGCGATGCGTCGCGCGAGAGGAAGCGGGGAAAGTCCGCGAAAACCGTCCCAGCCTGTCAGGGAATACCTGACAGGCCCCCTGCTATTCGAGGAGACCTTTCGCCAGGGCCGCTTGCAGAAGCTGGGCGCGGGTGCGCAGGTCGAGCTTCTCCATACCACGGGCGCGGTAGGTTTCGACCGTCTTCACGCTCAGCGAGAGCTGTCCCGCGATCTCGGCATTGGTGTGCCCGCGCGCGACGCGCTTGAGGACTTCGTACTCTCGCTCTGACAGCGACGCCCAGGGGTCGTTGGCGCCAGGGCCAGCCGCCGATCCGGCGTCCTCGACGAGATTGCTCAAAAGCGCGCGCGTCATCGAGGGGTGGACATACACCTCGCCGCGGGCGACAGCCCGCACCGCGCTGAGCAATTCGCTGTCGGCGGCCCGCTTGAGGACGTAGCCGCTGGCGCCCCCGCGCAGCGCCCGGCGCAAATAACCCTCGTCATCATGCATGGTGAGCACAAGGACACGGGCGGCGGGCGCAAGCTTGCGAAGCGCCGGCAGGGCCTCCATGCCGCCCATTCCCGGCATGGTCAGATCGAGCAGGATCACGTCCGGCTGGAGTGTCTGGACCTGGCCCAGTGCCTCGAGTCCAGTGCCGGCTTCGCCGACCACCTTCAGGTCGGGTTGCGACTCAAGCAGCATCCGCAACCCGGCCCGGAGGACTGCGTGGTCGTCGGCCAGAAGGATCCGAATCATTGGTACGCCCTCGCCAGCAGGCCGTCGGCCAGAAGGATCCGAATCATTGGCACGCCCTCGCCAGCAGGCCGTCGGCCAGAAGGATCCGAATCATTCGACCGCCCCAGTATGGCGTCTGCTATCCCAGCGGGCATCGCCGGTGGGAATCTCGATAAATATGCTTGCGCCGCGCCCGGGCTGTGACTCGATCGTCAGGGTGCCGCCCAACAACTCGGCCCGCTCGCGCATGCCAAATAGCCCGAGACGCTGATCAGCCTTGCCCGCAGTCGCGATCTCGAAGCCCTGGCCGTCGTCCTCGACAATCGCGCGCAGCGCGCCATCCCGGCGCTCGATCATGACGCTGGCCGCGCTCGCGCGAGCATGCCGAAGCACATTGGTGATCGCCTCCTGAACAATCCGATAGACGGCGGTCTCGACCTCGGACGGCAGCCGCTGATCGTCCAGCCCGCGCATGGCAAGGTCAAATGTGATATCCGTCCGTTTGCGGCAATCGGCTACATACCGCTCGACGGCGGCGGCCAGGCCAAGGTCATCCAACACGCTGGGTCGAAGCTGAAGCGAAAGCGCATGCACCTCATCAAGGGTTCGCGTCGCCACACCTCGCAACTCTTCGGCGCGGCGCTTCATTTCCTCATTGCCGCAGTCGCCCAGGGCCCGCAGGCCGATCATGAGCGAGGTGATGGATTGGCTGGTGCCGTCATGCAACTCGCGCGCAATCCGCTTGCGCTCGTCCTCCTGGGCGGCGATCACGGCTTTGACGTAGCGCTCCCGCAGGTGCTCGCGCTCGGCGCGCTCCTCGCCGGCTTTCGCCAGAGAATCGGTCATGGAGTTGAACGCGGAGGACAAATCGCCGATCTCGTCATCGGCCCACCGCCGTACTTGCTGGGACAGGTCGCCTTTTGCTACCGCATTCGCGGCGGTAGCGAGCGTGACGATCGGCCGGGTCAGGAGCCAGGTCAGAAAACCGGCGGCCGTGATGCCAATGATGGACACCAATACGGTTGTAATCAGAAGCTGGCCCGTTGTCGCGTCAACGGCCCGACGCAACCCTGCTTCCGACAGCGCGATCCGGGCAACGCCCGCGCGACCATCAAAAATCGGCACGGCGGTGTCCCAGACGGGGCCGTCATCGGTAGCCAGCATCTTGATTTGATGATGGGCCTGCGCGGCGACTGCGTTTGCCTCAAGCAACCCGGCAGGAAAACCCGGACCAAACGTATGGGCGAGCACCCTGCCCTCCGTATCTACAACAAAGGCATAGCGCAAGTCCAAATTGTTCTGCTGCGTTTCGCGCAACAATTGAAAGAGCCCGAACACATCGTTGACGAGGATCAGATCCGTGGCGCGGGCAGCGACATCGCGGGCAATCGAAATGGATTGCTCCTGCAGTTGACGCTCTAGAGTCTGGGTCAAGGTGACCCTGACCTGGGCGGTGATCCCAAGGCCAAGCAGTAGCACAAGCCCAAGCACGATGCCAAGAATCTTGGTCCGAACGCTGACCGCGCCGACCACGCCCCACAGTCGCTCCGGAAACCCGGGGGTTGGATCGGGCCGGGAGGACAGCGAGGTCATGGCCGCGTCGTCAGGTACAGCTCACGCACGGAGCGGTACGCCTCGTCGCCGATTGTCACAAACCGGTCGGCGCCGATGGATTGCAGGGCCTCGCGCGCCTGCGCGGAAGGATCATCCGCCAGCCCAAGCAATATCTCCTGAAGCTCAGCCCGCAACTGCGGCCGCACCTGAGGGCCGACAACCACGGGCGGGATTCCAAACGCCGGCGATTTAACCACCTGGCGGGTCAGTCGTCCTAGGGCTGGATCGCGGGCCAGGGCAAAGTCGTATACCAGGGAGTCGACCATCGCTCCATCCGCCACCCGGTCGGCAACCGCGCGGATCGCATCGTCGTGGCTGTACGTGAAGAAGGTCCGGGCAAAGAACTTCTCGGGGGTCGAGCCGAGGGTCTGCACGAGGGCGGTGGGATACACCCGTCCCGACAATGACATCGGGTCCGTGAACGCAAACACCTTTCCGCGCAAATCGCTCATGGCGCGGGCGGAGCTGTCGGCAGGCACGATCAACACGGAGTGATAGACCGATTCGCCATTTACCTGGGGCGCGGCGAGCAACTCCATGCCAAAACGATCATGACCTTCGACGTAGGCGCTGGTGCATACAAACGCCATGTCCACCTGCCCCTGCGCAATCAGGTCATTGACCTCGGCATAGGTTCGGCGCTGAACAAGCTCGATCGGCCGGTTGATTTTCCGCCCAAGATAGTTCAGCAAGGGCTGATATCCCTGGGCGGTGCCCTTGGGCGAGATCACCGCTGCAACGGCAACCCGGAGCGGCACAGCCAAACGGTTGGTTTCCGGCAACGGGCGCAAATCACTCAGGATGATGGCCGGCGCTGGAACCGCGCAGCCTGTCAGGACGAGAACCATGAGAACAACCAATTGGCGCATCATCGCTGGGACCTCACTTGCTTCAGTCTACCGAACCTGGCCCGAATCTCAAGGTCCAAGTGTCTATCCAACTGGCTGGTCATCTGGCCAGGGACTATATTCATCTTTTCGAATATGATATAGGGGTGCCAACTGCCCCATCTCAAACCGCGGCGGAATTCTTCCGCCTGCTGGCCCATCCGGCCCGGGTCACCCTGCTCGAGATGCTGCGCGAAGGCGAGCGCTGCGTGTGCGACCTTGAAGTCGCCCTGGGACAGCGCCAGGCCTACGTATCGCAACAACTGGCCATACTCCGGGACGCGGAGCTGGTCGCGGTCCGGCGCGATGGCTGGCGCATCTTCTATCGCGTCACCCAACCGGAGGTCTTCCGGCTGATCGACGCCGCGCGCGCGATCACCGGGGAGCCGCGCCTCGTCCCCGTCCCGGCGGGCGGAAATCGCCTCCCGCTGGTTTGTTAACAAGGAGCTCATCATGATGAACGTCAAAGTGCTTGGCTCGGGCTGTGCGAACTGCAAACGCCTCGAGCAGACCGTGCGCCGGGTGGCCGATGCCCGGGGCATCCCCATCGAACTGGAAAAAGTGACCGACTACGCCGAGATCATGAAGTGGAATATTCTCGCCACCCCGGGCCTGGTCGTCGGCGACAAACTCGTCGCCGCGGGTCGGGTCCTCAAAGACGATGAAGTGGCGCGCCTGCTGACGCAGCCGGCCTGAGATGAACACCCCGCTCTCCCCTCCCGCCTCGCACGGCCAGCGCGACGATCTGCGCGGGTTCGCCCTCGTCGCCGCGGTCGCCGTCGCCTGGGTCGTCGCCTACAGCGTCGTCCAACCCCTGGCCGACTGGCTGGCCTATGACCTGATCCGGTTCGAGCATGGCTCACCGTTGGGCGAATCGGTGGCCTTCTTCCTCTACGACGTGCCCAAGATCCTGCTCCTGCTGAGCGGGATGATCTTCGTCATCACCGTCATCCAGTCGTTCTTCAGCCCGGAGCGCACCCGCGCCTTCTTGAGCGGCAAGCGCGAGGGCGTCGGGAACGTGCTGGCGGCCGCGCTCGGCATCGTCACCCCGTTTTGCTCGTGCAGCGCGGTCCCGCTCTTCATCGGCTTTGTCAAGGCCGGCATCCCGCTGGGGGTAACCTTCTCATTCTTGATCGCCGCGCCGCTCGGCAACGAAGTCGCTCTGGTCATGTTGTTCGGGATGTTCGGCTGGCAGGTGGCCGGGCTATACGCCCTGACCGGCGTGGCGATCGCAATCGTGGCCGGGGCCCTGATCGGCCGGACGCGGCCTGAGCGCTTTGTGGAGGCATTTGTCTTCCAGGGCGCGGCCAACGGCTCCGGCCTGATCGCGACTTTCATCGGCGTGGTTGCGACCGGCACAATCTTCACCGGGTATCTGTTCAACCTGGCGCTGGCGCGGTGATCCAAAACCCATCATGACTCAGGTTAACGTCACACTCCAACCTCCACCGAAGAAACTGGCCGTCCTTGATCGCTTTCTCACCCTGTGGATCTTCCTGGCCATGGCGGTCGGGGTCGGCCTGGGCTTTCTCTTTCCCAAAGCTGTGGCCGACCTCAATTTGGCCGTCTCGGTCGGGACAACCAATATCCCGATCGCCATCGGGCTGATCCTGATGATGTATCCGCCCCTGGCCAAGGTTCGCTACGAAGAGCTGGGTGATGTCTTCCGCAACTGGAAGGTGCTCGGGCTTTCCCTCTTGCAGAACTGGGTGATTGGTCCGATCCTGATGTTCATCCTCGCTGTCGTCTTTCTGCGCGGCTATCCCGAGTACATGACCGGGCTGATCCTGATCGGGCTGGCCCGCTGCATCGCGATGGTCATCGTGTGGAACGAGCTGGCCCGGGGCGACAGCGAATACGCGGCCGGGCTGGTGGCCTTCAACAGCATCTTCCAGGTCCTGTTCTACAGCGTCTACGCGTATGTCTTCATCACCGTCCTGCCCACCTGGTTCGGGCTGGCCGGCTCGACCGTCAACATCACGATCGGCGAAATCGCCCAGAGCGTCTTCATTTACCTGGGCATCCCCTTCATCGCCGGCTTCTTCACCCGGCTCATCCTGGTCCGGCTCAAGGGCAAGGCCTGGTATCACGGGGTCTTTGTCCCACGTATCAGCCCGATCACACTGGTTGCTCTTCTCTTCACCATCGTGGTGATGTTCAGCCTGAAGGGCGAGCTCATCGTCACGATTCCGTTGGACGTGGTCCGGATCGCCATCCCGCTCCTGATCTACTTTGTGGTGATGTTCCTGGTCAGCTTTTTCATGGGCCGGGCGGTCGGCGCCGATTACAGCAAGACGACGACCCTGGCATTCACGGCCGCCAGCAACAACTTCGAGCTGGCGATCGCGGTGGCCGTGGCCGTGTTTGGGATCGGGTCAGGCGTGGCGTTCGCAGCCGTGATCGGCCCGCTGATCGAAGTGCCGGTGATGATCGGGCTGGTCAACGTCGCGTTCTGGCTGCAGCGGCGGTACTTCAAGGGCAAGGCCGCGCCCGCGTGAGGCGGTTCTTCTTGACAGGATAAACAGGATGGAGATCGTTCTCTCGGACAGACAAACCGGCCGGTTCGAGCTCGGGGTGGATTGGATCAAGGCTGTGCGCGGCGGCTGAGCGCGGTCCCGATTGGCCAGGCGCAACAGTCCACTTGCGGGAATCCCACCCCGGACGACAATGGACGCGTCCGCGCCTCCATTGGGCGGACAAAGGAAGACCAGCATGCCCATTGCCAGAAAGAGCGCGAAATCCGCGAGCAAGACGCCCGTCAAAACGGCGGTCGCCAAACCGGCCGCCAAAAAACTGGCGGCGAAGTCTGCCCCACCCGCCAGGAAGCCAACTCCCAAGGTGAGCCCCCTTGCCGGAAAGGCCGTCGAGGCCTACCTGGCCAAGATAGATCCGGACATGGCCACCCTCGTCCAGGCGCTTCGCCCTCTGATCAAAGCTGCGGCGCCGGAGGCCGCCGAAGTCGTGAAATGGGCTCAGCCTGTCTACGAGATCAACGGCCCGTTTGCCTATATCCGAGCCTTCACGAAATACGTCTCGCTCGGGTTCTGGCGCGGCGCGACGCTGCCCAGCGGAGCGGGCATCCTGGAGGGCGATGGCGACCGAATGCGCCATTTGAAGCTTCGAAGCGCGGCGGACATCAAACCCGACTTGATCAGCGCCCTGGTCCAGGAAGCGGTGGCCCTCAACCGCAAGATCGGCGACCCGACTCAAGGAAACTAACCCCATGTCGCGATTCGATCTGACCGGCAAGCGCGCCCTCATCACCGGCGCGGGCAACGACAGCGGCATCGCCATCGCCATCGCCCGCGGATTCCGCGAGCACGGGGCCGAGGTGGCCGTGCTCTCGCGTGGCGAAGGCGTCTTCGACGTGGCGAAGGCCGGCGGCTTCGCGGCGATCCAGGCCGACCTGGCCGATCGGGCCGCCTTGACCCGCGGTTTCGACGAAGGCATGGCCAAACTCGGCGGGCTCGACATCCTCGTCAACGCCCACGGGATCACTCATCTTCAAAAAGCCGAGGAGTTCCCGATCGAGATCTGGGATCAGATGCTCGAGATCAACCTGACGTCGGTCTTTCGGCTATGCCAGCTCGCAGGGCGGCACATGCTCGAGAAGGGCCGCGGCAAGATCATCAACATCGCCTCGATGCTGACCTTTGTGGGTGGGACGCTCGCCCCTGCCTATGCCGCCAGCAAGGGCGGGCTGGGCCAGCTCACCAAAGCGCTCTCAAATGAGTGGGCGGGGCGCGGGGTCAATGTCAATGCGATCGCGCCGGGCTACATCGACACGATGATGACCCGCCCGCGGCTGGGGGCCAATCCGGAGCGCAAACGGCAGATCCTCGAGCGCATCCCAATCGGGCGGCTGGGCGAGGCGGATGAGCTGATCGGGGCGGCGGTCTTTCTCGCGTCATCCGCATCCGATTACGTGTGCGGGGCCATCCTGCCGGTGGATGGCGGTTTTTTGGCGAGATAGTTTGTGCGTTGTGCCTGGTTTCGGGCTCCCGACACCCATGGATTCCCTGTCATCCCCGCGCAGGCGGGGAGTTCGCGGAAATGACGGTTGATGAAAAGCGTTGTTCGGAACGCTTGCGGCGCGCCATCCATCCCGTCAATCCTGTTCCTCCTGTCAGGACGATGACACCGGGGATCGCTCTTCCCGCACGCCCGCCATTAGCAAACCCAGGCGGGCCGGCGTGGCCTCGGCCCGATCCATCACCGCCATCAGGCGGCCCTCGTACATGACCGCAATCCGGTCCGAGAGCGCCATCAGCTCGTCGAGGTCCTCCGAAATCAGGAGGGTCGCCATCCCCCGCTCACGCTGCTCGAGCAGGCGCTGGTGGATGTACTCAGTCGCGCCGATGTCGACCCCGCGGCTGGGCTGAGCGCAGATTAGGACCGCCGGTTTGAGGGCCAACTCGCGGGCCAGAATCAGCTTCTGGATATTCCCTCCGGACAGGTTCTTGGTCGGGGTGTCCAGGGAAGGCGTCTTGACGTTAAAGTCTTTGACCAGCGCGGCGCCCTGGCGCGCGATCGCGCCCATATTCATGAAGCCCCCGCGTGAATAGGGGCGGTGGCCATGATCCTGCAGGATGAGGTTTTCGGCAACGCTGAAATCTTTCACGACCCCGTCCTTCATCCGCTCCTCAGGGATCGCCGATTGGCCGGCCGCCCGGCGCTGAAGCGGGCTGGCGTGGGTGAGATCGCGGCCATTCACCAGCACCCGGCCTTTCGAAACGGGTCGCAACCCCGTGAGGGCCTCAGCCAGTTCGCGCTGCCCGTTGCCCGACACGCCCGCGATGCCAAGGATTTCGCCCGCCTGGACCGCCAGGGTCACTCCCCGCAACGCGTCCTTGCCCCGGTCGCCGCGCACCCACAAGTCATCAATCGCCAGGCGGGGCGCCTGGCCGGGCGGCGGCGTGACGAACGGTTTCTTGTCGTACTCGAGGATGACAGGGCGGCCGACCATCTCGCCGGCCAG
>JBKJQK010000247.1:0-7398 GCA_046594095.1 Anaerolineae bacterium
TGCCCGCCTGCTTGCCGAGCGTCAAATTCCGCGCGCGGGCAACATGCTCACAATCCGCACCCGGCTGCGTCATTTTGCGCTGATCAATTACGCGCTTCCTCCCGAGCGGCTGCTCCCGCATATCCCGGCCGATCGATTTGACGTCCAGACCTTCGAGATCGGCGGTCAGCCCCGGGGAATGATCAGCGCCGTCCCCTTCTGGGACGAGGATTTCCGTTTTGGCCGGCTGGCGCCTTTTGCGCGCGGATCCTTTGGCCAGACCAATCACCGGGCCTATGTCATCGACCGCCGAACCGGACTGCCGGGGGTGTGGTTCTTCGGGACGACACTGGGTTCCCGGGTCGTCCATGCCGCCCGCGCGCTGTGGCGTATTCCATGGCACTTTGCCCGGTATCGCGCCGATTTCCAGGCCGATCCCGTCAGCGGCGGCTACGATCGCTATTGGTTTGACATCGACTCCGATTGGGGCGCCGCCCGGATCGATCTGACAAGCACCGGCCGGCCAATCGGGCTCACGCGGGGCTTTGGTTCAATGGCTGAGCAGGCGCTTTATCTCACCCACCCGGTCGATGGATTCTTCAGGCGTCTCGATGGCAGCCTGGGCGGCTACTCGATCTGGCATCCGCTCATGGCGCTTACCCAAGGCCAGCCGCGCGAGCTATGGTTCGCGTTGTACGAGCGGCTGGGTCTTCTGTCCCGGGAAGAACAACAGCGGCCGCATTCGATCTTCGTGTGCCCGGAAGTTCCGTTTGAGGTGTACTTGCCTCCGCGCAAACTGGAGTAGGGTTGCTCTTCAGCCGAGTCCCGCGTGCGATACTTGGCGCCTGCCAACCATGAGCGAATCCGAAAACCGACCGCGCCCCGAGCCCTTCATTGTGTGCGAGAACCTGGTCAAGGTCCACAAAGTGGCCGGCCTGGAAGTTGTGGCCCTGCAGGGTCTTGACTTGACCGTGGCGCCGAAGGAAGTACTGGGCGTGGTTGGCAGCAGTGGCAGTGGCAAATCCACCCTGTTGAGCATTCTGGGCGGCCTGGATCACCCCACCGCCGGCAAAGCCATGGTCAATGGCCGTAACCTGCTCAAGATGACGGACGCCCAAATGACCCTCTATCGTCGTTCGGAGGTGGGCTTTGTCTGGCAGCAGGGCGGGCGCAACCTCGTGCCATACCTCAACGCGCAGGAAAATGTCGAGCTGCCGATGCAACTGGAGGGCCACCGGCAACGGCTGGTGAGCCGGCGCGCGCGCGAACTGTTGGAGCTGGTCGGCCTCGGGGATCGGCGCCACCACCGGATGAATACGCTCTCGGGCGGCGAGCAGCAGCGGGTCGCCATCGCCATCGCCCTGGCCAATGCCCCGCCGCTATTGCTCGCCGATGAGCCAACCGGCGAACTCGACAGCATCACCGCGCTCTCGATTTTTAAGGCTTTCCGGGACATCCGCGACCGGCTCGACGTGACTGTTCTCATCGTCAGCCATGACCGCGAAATCGCCAAACAGGTCGATCGGGTGATTGGCATCCAGGACGGCAAGGTGGCCACCGAGACCACCGCGGCCACCGCCCACGAAACGCGGGCCATGCTCGACTCGGCTGGCCGGCTGCAAATCCCAAAGGCGCTCCGCGAGCAGTATGGTGTGACGAACCGGGTATTGCTCGAGCCGGTTGAGGGCGGGGTGCTGGTGCGCGCGATTCCGGAAGACCGCTGACCGCAGGCGGCCGCCAGTGGTCAACGGTCCGCGGTTGGTTGTCCGCCGTCCACCAGCAACCCATCCCGCATCTCGACCACCTCGTCGCAAAAGCCGAGCGCGAGCGAATCGTGGCTTGACATGAGCAGCGTGATTCCCTCCGCAACGACGATCTTTCGCAGCAGGGCGAGGATCTCCTTGCCGGTTGTGGTGTCGAGTTCGCCCGTTGGCTCGTCGGCCAGGAGCAGCCGCGGACGGTTGGACAGCGCGCGCGCGATCGCGACGCGCTGTTGTTGGCCGCCGCTCATCTCGGGCGGGCGGTGGTCGGCCCACTTCGACAGCCCCACCAAATCGAGGCATTCGAGCGCGCGGGCGCGCCGCGACCGGGTGCCGGCGATCCGCATGGGAAGCTCGACGTTCTCGTAGGCCGACAGAGTCGGCATCAGGGCAAACGCCTGGAACACAAAGCCCACTTCTTCGCGCCGCCAGCGAGTTACTTCCAGATCGCTCATGGACAGGATATCGCGCCCAAAGCACGATATGCTTCCGGCCGTTGGGCGATCGATCCCGCCGATGCAGTTCAGCAGGGTGGTCTTGCCGCTTCCTGAGCGCCCCTTGACCCCCAGCCAGCGGCCTTCGGTCACACTCAGGTCGATCCCGCGGAGCGCCCGGACGCTGCCGTAGGCTCGCTCGACCCCCCGGGTTTCAACCGCGAGCGTCACACCGCCCCCAGCTTGATCGCCTCAAATGCCTTCAGCCGGCGCAGAAAAGCGAGGCTCCCGGCGATGACAAACGCCAGGGCGGTGATCAGGGCGAGGTAGATCAGGGCGACGTTGTCCCACGCCATTCGGGTCAAGAAGGGGGGCACCGGCGAGATCAGCTTGCCGGTCGCCTGCATGGCCGGAACATACACATACGACAGCGCGACGCCGAGGGTTGTTCCCACCAGCGCCCCGATGACGGTCAGCGACGCCTGAACGCAAATGACGTAGATCGAGGTCTGGCCTTCGGACAAGCCCAGCGCCCGAAGCACGCCAAGTTCGATCGCCCGGCGCCGGAACGAAAGCAGCGCATAGATCGCAAACCCGAGCACGGTCAGGGTTGTCATGAACAGGAAACCGGCGGTCAGCGCGCCAAACAAGCCCTGGCGCTCCGGGCGCTGTTGTTCAGTCAGGATCTTGGCCCGCGCGTCGTAGGCGCTGATCACGATGAATCCCAGCTCCTGGGCATTCTCGACAAGCTTGTCAATATTCGTTCCGGGCACCGTCTGGGCTACGATGTCGTAGGGCAATTCCTTGCCCATCCGCCCGAACGTGTAATTCGCGTTGGCGACGAAGAAGTAGCCTTTGTCGAACTGCGCCTCGGAACCTGCCACAATCGGGAACACGTCAAACACATCGGCGACGGTATACGTGATGGGGCCTACGGCGCGGTAATCGCCAACATCGAGGACCAGCTTTCCGCCAATTTTCAAGCCCTTTTCAAAGAAGTAGCGCCGCTCAACCAGGACGGCATCGGTGCGGCGGCCCAGCTCATTCAGGACCTCGCCCATGGGTGTATAGCTGTAGTCGTCGCGCAGGCCCTTGGCCGCGACCTGGGCGAACTCGGCCCGGTCGATGGCGAGCAAAGCGCTCTTCTCGTCGTTGCGGCGGGGGCCCGCAAACTGGGGCCGGACGGGGATGGTAGCCGCCCGCGCATAACGCAATATTCCCGGAATCTCGAGGTGCCGCTCGGGCGGCTCGAAGAAGAAGTACTCGGGCGTATCGTTTGCGCCGGGGATTTGCTGGCCGGGCACCCCGGGCTGAAGGGGCGGCTTGTTACTCAGGCCGGTCTCAACCAGGCGCAGATCGCCGCCATTGTTCAAGTAGACCGTGTCGATCAAGTGCTGATCCAGAGTGCGGGCCAGCGACGCGCCATAGGCGGCAATACCCAGGGTGAAAATCAGGAGCAGGAGCGCGCCCGCGTAATCTTTGGGCGAGCGGGCCAGGTCGCGCAGGGCCAGGAAGAGCGGCGTGAGCGCCTTGAATGGCGACGTCAGGCTTGCCAGAAACGCAAATATGCGCGGCACAAAACGCGACGCCACCAGGCCGCCGGCGGTCAGGCTGAGAATCGGGAGCAGGAAACGGACCGGATCCTTGAAAGGATCGGCCTGGGACAGGTTCGTTCCGAGCAGGTCAAGGCCCCCCGCCTGGCGCAACTGCCAGGTGGCATAGGCGCACGGGATGAGCAGAAGCACGTCGAGATACCCGCGCTGCCAGAGCGGCCGGCTTGCCCCGCGGGCGCGCTCAGCGCCAAACGCCAGGATCGTCCGGCGGGCGGCCCCGAGGGCGGGCGCGAGGGTGGCCAGGGTGCCGATCACGGCCGCCAGGACCGCCAGCCTCAGGGACAGGGGCGGCAAGGTCGTCACCCAGACCGGCTGGGGGGCGAACTGCATAAACGTGATCGCGCTGGCCAGAAGTGACGAGACCCCAAAGCTGACCGGCACCCCAATGAGGACGGCGGCGATGGCCAGCAGGAGTCCCTGGACGGCATACAGAAAGAAGATGTCAAACGGCGAGGCGCCGCGGCTGCGCAAGATTGCCAGCTCGCTCTCTTGCTGGCGGACCACCATGCCGGACACAAGCGCCACGAAACTCAATACGACGGCGAAGATGGGGGCGCAGAACAGGGTCATGAGCGCGATCAGTTCCTGCGAGCGCCGGAGGTAGCTGCGCAGCGCGGCGACGATCTCGAACCGGTTCACACTCAGCTGCGGATCCTTCTCGAACACCTCGATGCCCAGGCTGTCAGCCCGCGCCACCACATCCCCAACGTTCTCGACCGTCAGGGCGTTGTCGTCAAGCTCATAAGCCCAGATCATCAATGAAAACTGGCTGTCGAGGACTTTGCTCACCCGGGTGGCCATCGTTTCCGGGCTGACGACCAGGTCCAGCTCCAGGACACTGGGGCGGATGATCCAGTACGTGTCATTCTTGTTGCGCGGCGCCCAGATCCCGGTGACCCGCGCAATGATGTTCGAATCGCGCGTAATCTCGCTCTTGTTCTTCAGGTCCACGGCCGTGGCGACCGTGTCTTTGCGAGTCAGACTCAGCACGTCACCCGCCTGAATGCCGGTCCGCGTGCTGAACGCGCGGCCGACCATGACTTCAATTTCCGGCGAGTCCGCCGAAACCTGCGGCGCGCCCGGAAATCCAGCCGGCAAACGGCCAGTTTCAAGGTCAATGTGGTCGAGCAGATCGGTCATGAAGTCGAACGACCCGTAACCGGTTGGCTGGGCTTCGACCGTGGGATAGCGCTGCCAGGTCTCGCCGCCAAGCCAGATTGCCCACAAATCGGTGGACGCATAACGAATGGTGCGAACGACTGGGAGGAGCAGTCTGGGCGCAACCCGTTCGGCCATGAAGTTGTCAAGATCCGTGGTCTCTCGATAGGTGAGCAGAGACTTGCCGAGCCCGAGGTAGCTGAATCGGAGGGTGAGCGGCGCCGGGGCCGAGGCGCTTGCGCCCGTGCGCTCGTTCTGGGCGATCGCCAGATCGGCGAGTTCGCGGCGCAGGACACGGGTCTGGGCGGATGCGACAAAGGCGGGAATGGCCGACGCGATCGCGACCGCCACGGTCATGCCAAGCAGGAGGCAGGCCGTGAGCGCGCGCTGGTTGGCCAGTCGCCGCAAGGCGAGGATCGTCAGTGAGACCAGGCGCATGGACGGTAGTGCTTACGGCCCGAGGACGATCTCACCCTCTTTCACGCCGTCGACGATCTCGACCCGCTCTTCGGACTCGAGCCCGACAATGACATCCGAGCGGCGCTGCTGGTTGCCCTTGTCGACGATGACGACAAACTGGCGGCCGCGAAAATTGCGGACAGCCTGAGGCGGAAGCCAAAGCACGTTCTCGCGTTTGCCCAGGATGGTTTCGCAGCGGGCCGACATCCCGGATTCGAGTTTGGCCGGCTGGTCGAGCCCAATCCGGACCAGCCGGTCCTTGTTGTTGACGGCCAGGATCGGGACCCGCTTGACGCTTCCGCTCAGGCCCTTGTTTGGATCATTGGAGAGAAAGACCACGACCGGGAGTCCCACCGCGATGTCGCGCATCTGGGCCTCGTTCAACTCGGCCACGATCTCCACATCGCCGGGTTTGGCCACAATCATGACCGTATCCAACGCACGAACATTATCTCCAACCCCGATCGAGAGCGAGGTCACGACCCCATCGATGGCGCTGATCAGGGTTCCGCGGGCTTCCTTGGCCTTGAGCGCCTCGAGCGCCAGGCGCGACGTTTCGAGCGCCTGGACCAATCCCGGATCGATCTTGTTCACCCGCGACTCGAGGTTGATCTGGGCCCGCTCCACTTCGTTTTGCAGCAAGCCGATTTCGATGTCCTTTGCCCTGGCCTCGGCCAGCGCATTCTGATAGCTGGCCGTGAGGCGTTCTCGCTCGATCTCAGCATTTGTCAAAAGGCGTTGGGCGTTGTCGGCGCCGGACTGGTTTCCGGCCGCGCGGGCCGTGGCGATCGAGGTCTTGATATCCTCGATGAGCTTGGCGTTGCGGGCCAGGTCGCTGGCAATCAACTCGGCGCTGGCCCGGGTATTGCGGGACCGGGCGACGGACAGGCGCAGGCGGGCCTGATCCAGGTCAAGCTCGGCCAGCCGAACCGTGCGGGTAAAGGTCTGCAGGGTGTCCGACAGGACTGTTTGCGCGGTTCGGAACTTGATGGTCTCCTGCTGAATCTGGGTCTTCAGGTCGGTCAAGTCAAGTTCGGCCAGGATGTCGCCGGCTTTGACAGGCTCGCCGGCGCGGGCATTCAGCTTGCGCACCCGGCCATCAATGTCAAACGCAAGTTGTTGCGCCTCGCGCGGCTGAACCCGGGCGCCGAACTGCACCTGGCGCACCACCAGGCCGCGCTGCGCAACATAGGTGGGCGCGGCAGGCTGCGGCGCTACAGGCGCGGGGGTGGGGGTAGGTTGGGGGGAGGTGGGCAATGAGCAGCCCGCCAGCGTCGCGAGAAGCGCAAGGCCGCCCAGCCCGCGAGCAAGTGAAAGGTTCATAACGGTCAGGAATTGTAGCCCGGCTGAGCCGGCGCCTGGATGGAGTCCCGCTCAATCGCCTCAACCGCCATGCGGGACATCGCCCGTTCGAGCTCGAGCAGGCCCGCGAAGCGCGCGTCCCGGGTCAATCCGCGCCGATACCGGGCAAAGATCTGCTGGACGATCACGCTGATCTTGTAGAGCCCAAACGCATAGTAGAACAGTGGCTGTCCGATCGCGCGACCGACGCGTTCCTCATATCGGCTGACAACCTCGCGGCGAGTGAGATTTCCCTGCAGATACGTCAGGTTGAACCGGCGGACCAACTCCGGGTCACCCGCCTCGGACCAGTAACCCAGGGTCGTGCCCAGGTCCATCAGTGGATCGCCAATCGTCGCCATTTCCCAGTCCAGCACGGCGACGATGCGATCGAGCTCGGCGGGCGCCACAACGACATTGTCGTATTTGAAGTCCTTGTGGATCAGGGCCGCGCCCGAGTCGGCCGGCAGATGGCCGGCGAGCCATGCGCCCAGGGCGTTCATGTCCGGGAGCGGATCGGTTTGAGCCGAGGCAAACCGCTTGGCCCAGCCGCTCACCTGGCGCGCCACATACCCGTCCGGCCGGCCAAGGTCCTCGATTCCGGCCGCGAGGATGTCGACCCCGTGAAGCTCAGCCAGGGTGTCGATCAGCGCC
>JBKJQK010000348.1:0-4959 GCA_046594095.1 Anaerolineae bacterium
GACCGGATTGTTGCGCGTGTCAAAGACGGCCGGATAGATCGGCAGGAGCTGATAGGCGCCCGGGAAGGTCGAGATCGCGTCGCGGAGTTTGTCGCCCATCAGGCCAAACGGCAGCAGACCCTTGCCGGTCAACAGACCGACGATCGACTTGGGCGTGCCGAGTTGCGGGCCGCCCATCAGGATCGCCCGCTCCGCCACCACGTCGCCGCCGAGGACGTCGATGAAGTAGCGGGTGACCAGGCAACCCATGCTGTGGGCAATCAGAATGATCTTCTCGTCCGGATCGGCGAAGGTTGCCCGCCACGCGCTGATGCGGTCTTTCAGTTGGGCGGCCGCCAGGCGCAGATCTCGGCGCCAGTCGTAGGCGAACGTGAGCAGGTCCCGGCCGGTCTCGTAACCCATGCTTTCCTGGAGAAACTCGGTGAGCTGCGAATACTGCTCCTGGGCATACAGGTTGGGGACGACGACGACTTCCTCGACCAGCCCGCCGACCCGGAGCGGCTCGGGCTCGGGGAGCTTGAAGACCTCGGGATGAGACATGAGCAGGCGCAAATTCGGCCAGACGAGCGTGTCGCCCCGCCACAGCTCCGAGCCCATAAACCCTGGAATAAAGACGATGGGCTTGCGCCGGCGGGCGGTCATGCCGCGCTCGAGGACGACCGGCGCGACAAGCTGCTCGGGCTGGAAGGCGGGCTTGTAAACCAGGCGGGCGGGCCCGATCTGGATGGTCTCGCTGCCCGCCAAAAGATAACGCTCGATCTTGACCCCGTCGACGAGCGTGCCATTCCCGCTGGAATTGTCGATGAGAACCGCGGCGCCGTCCGAAATCTCGATCCGGGCGTGGTGGCGCGAGATTTTGGGGTGGATCAGGGCCAGGTCGTTGTCGGGATCGCGGCCAATCGTGAACGCCGGGGCGGCAAGCGGAACTTCCCAGATCCGCCCTTCAAAGCGGATGGTCAGGCGCGCGACTCGGGTGTTGGGCAGAGCGACCGCGAGGGGCGTCTCACTCAGGGTCCGCTCGAGCTGCCCGGCGTCCTCGATGACGGTGGCGTCCAAGACGGTCTCGCCCTCGTCCGCATCGGTGCGGGCCTGCAGATGCAGCCGGGCGCTCCCGATCTCGATCAGATCGCCTTCGGCGACGGCGGCAGCCTGAACGGGCTGGCCATTCAGGCGGGTGCCATTGGCGCTGCCGAGGTCCTCAACCCGCCAGCCGGCCTCGGTCCGGGTGAGCCGGGCATGGGCGCGCGAGGCGCGGGTATCGATCAGGGTGATGTCGTTGTGGCTGCCGCGCCCGATGTTGACGGTCGGCGTGTTGAGGGCGTAGCGCCATTCCCGGCCCTCGTGCCGGACGATGAGTTCGAGTGCCACCCGGACATTATGGCGCGGGAAGCGCGATTTCGGGTGGCCGCGAGGAGGGGAGCGCCGGTCAACCCCTGGGGCGTTTCGGAGCAGGAATCGTGATCACTCTGTGATTGGTTAAACCAACAACAAGTACGCCTGATTGTGTGGATAATGTCGGACTGCATTCGCGAATACGGGAAGTAACTTAACTCGGGGTTGGGGGATTGTCTGTTACACATAACAAATGAGCTTGTCGTCCATATTGCTTCTTATCTCGAGGCCGAACATATTGCCCAGATCCGGCAGGTCGATCCGCGCCTCGAGGTCCTCTACGATGCCTCGCTGCTGCCCGCCCCGCGCTACATCGCCGATCACGGCGGCGGTCCACTGACGCGCACGGCCGAACAGGAACAGCGCTATCGGGCGATGCTGGCCCGGGCCGAGGTCATGTTCGATTTTGACCGGGGCCACGCCACGGACCTGCGCGAGGTGGCCCCCCAACTGAAGTGGTTGCAAGCCACGAGCGCCGGCATCGGTCAGTATGTCAAGAAGAATGTGCTCGATCGAACCGGCATCACATTTACCACGTCGAGCGGCGTGCACGCCCGCCCGCTGGCCGATTTCTGCACGATGGCAATGCTGATGTTCGCCAAGGACTATTTCAGCATGCAGCGCGACCAGCGCGCCCGGCATTGGGAGCGCACCTGCGCCGAGGATTTGAGCGGCAAGACGCTCGCCATCATCGGGGTGGGCAACGTCGGTCTGGAGGTTGCGCGCCAGGCCAAGTGCTTCGACATGCGGGTGCTGGGGATGGCCCGGGCCACAACCGAGGCGCCAAACGTCGACCGCTTCTACACCCGGGCGCAGCTTCATGACATGCTGCCCCAAGCCGACTACCTGGTCATCATCGCCCCGCACACGCCCGAGACGGAGAACATGATCGGGGCCGCTGAGCTGGCCCTGATGAAGCCGACGGCGGTCTTCATCAACATCGCCCGCGGCACGCTTGTCGACGAGGATGCCTTGATCGCCGCGCTGCGCGAAGGGCGTCTGGCCGGGGCCGCGCTGGACGTGTTTCGGACCGAGCCGCTGCCGCCCGACTCGCCGTTGTGGGACATGCCGAACGTCATCGTCAGCCCGCATTCGGCCAGCACCGTGCGGCAGGAAAACGCCCGCATTACCGCGTTGTTTTGCGAAAATCTGCGGCGCTACCTCGATGGGCGGCCGCTCCTGAACGTCCTGGACACGGACCTGCTGTACTGACCTGACTCGCCCGGCGCCTCTCGCGTTCGGGTGCGTTCACTTCGACCCAATGGAGGAATAAGATCATGGCAACACGAAAATTGAGGGTGGGTGTGCTGGGCGCGGGGGCATGGGCCAACAACGCCCACATTCCGGGCTGGCAGCGCCATCCCAACTCCGAAGTGGTCGTCCTGTGCGATCCCCAGAAAGAGATGGCTGACGCGCTGGCCACCAAATACAACATCCCCAAAGTTGAGACCGACCACCGGGCCGTGATCGAGCGGGCCGACATCGATGTGATCGACGTGGTCACGCCCAGCGCCAAACACTTCGAACTGGCTTGGGCGGCGCTGGAGGCCGGCAAACATGTGCTGGTCGAAAAGCCGGTCGCCTACGACTTTCGGGACACGCTGCGCGCCCGCGATCTGGCCGCCTCCAAGGGCCTGAAGACCAAGGTCGGCCTGACCTTCCGCTACGCCCCGGCCATGCAATACATGCGCGATCTGATCGCCCAGGGCTACATCGGCACCCCCTTCATCTTCAACGGTTTTGAGCAGAACTCGCAGTGGCTGGATCCGATGAACCCGCTGCGCCAGATTCCCGATCCGTATGCCGACCAGTCCCAGATTCACGTGTCCTCCCTGGAGGGCTACGGCGCGCCCGTCATCGACATCATGCACCTGTGCGTGGGTGCGGATCTGCAACAGATCGTCGCCACGATGAAGAATTTCATCCCCGAGCGGATGGTGCGGCAGACCGGCACGGTGATGCGCCAGAACATCGACGATGGCGACATCTTCATGGGCGAATTCACCAACGGCGCGATTGGCTCCATCCAAACTTCGTTTGTCACGGTCGGCAACTATCCGGGCATCGAGGCGCGGGTATGGGGCAGCGAGGGCGCGCTATGGGTCCGGCTGATCGACGAGTTCGGGGTGTGCGAAGTCCTGCGCGGGGCCAAGCCAAACGACGTCGAGTTCAAGCAGCTCGAAGTGCCCCAAAAGTATTACCCGCCCGGCGGCTCGCCGCGCGAGAACTGGCGGACGCTGTTCTACGCCAACCTCATCTCGAACTTCGTCGAGGAGATCCTCAGCGACGGGCCGGAGAACCAGGGCAACTTCACCGACGGCGCCTGGGTTCAGGAAGTCATCAATGCGGCCGAAGTCTCGTTCCGCAAGCGGGCATGGCAGACCCTCCCGCTCCCGCGCTAACCCGTCAATCCACATGAGCGCATGCCGCCCGGAGGCCCAATGACGCAGTCATTCGACGCCTGGCTCGACCGCTTCTTCGCGGCGTACTACGCCCGCCGGCCGGTGAGCGCCACCTTCGTTGGCGTTCACACCCATGATGCGGCCCTACCCGATCTCAGCGAGGCGGGGGTGGCCGACACCTGCGGCGAAATGGACGGGTTGCTCGCCACCGCGCCCGCGGAAGAAGGGTTGTCGCCCTTCCAGAGGCTGGACCGGCAGTTGGCCATGGATGCGCTCGAGACGCAACTCGCCGAGTTCCGCCTGGGCTGGATGCACCGGCGCAACCCGGCGCTCTATACGGGCGAAGCAATCTTTGGTGTGATCAGCCTGTTCCTGCGGGATTTTGCCCCGATCGTCGGGCGCGCCCAAAACGCCGTCACCCGAATGGGCGCGATCCCGGCTTTTCTGGCCCAGGGCCGGGCCAACCTCTCAGCCGTCCCGCGATCGTGGACGGACAAGGCCATCAAGGAGTGCGCCGGCGCGCGGCAGTTCCTCACCACGGGCATCGCGGAGATCGCGGCCGAACATGCCGCCGCCCTGAGTGGGATGGCTTCTTCGCTGGCCCACGCGGCCAGTGTCGCGCTGGCGGCCTTCGACGAATTCGAGCGATTCCTGCGTGAGGAGCTGACAACCCGCGACGACCCAAACTACGCATGCGGCGCCGAGTTCTTCAACCTGTTGATGCGCAAGGGTCACCACTTCGAGCAGGATGGCGTTGGGATCATTGAGTATGGCCGACGTCGCCTGGCCGAATTGCAGGCGCGCCTGGTAGATGAGACCCGCGCGCTGCGGCCCGACGGCGACTGGCAGGCGGTCCTGGCAGGCCTGGCCGCGGTTCATCCACTCCCCGGCGCGTATCTGGATCGATTTCAGCAGGTTTGGGATGACTGCCGGGCAGCGGCGGCGGCTCACAAGCTCGTCACGTGGCCGGACTACCCGTTGCGCTATATCCCGATGCCGGAAGCTTTCCGGAGTTGCGCGCCGCATTTGTACTTCCTTCCGTATCGCGCCCCAGCGACCTTCGACCAGTCAGCCATGTTCGACTATTTGGTCCCGCCGATCGACACCCTGAGCGGTCCGGACCTCGAAGCCCGCTTGCGAGCGACCAACGACAGCGTCATCATCC
>JBKJQK010000429.1:0-5224 GCA_046594095.1 Anaerolineae bacterium
AGGTGAACGCCAAAGAGGACGTCCTTGAGCTCCTCGATGGACCGGGCGGCGTCGTAGCCCTGGGTCCCAAACCAGCCTGTGTCAATCATCGCCCCGATGACGCCCTGGCCGTCGCCGATCCGATCCCGCAGGCTCTGGGCGCTCTTCTCGGGGTGATTCTCGAGGCCAAGCCGGATGCCATGCGCCGTGAGTGTGTCAATGACAAACGCACGGTCCCGGATGAGCAGGCCCGCTCCGCCGCCCAGCACGGTTGCGCCGAGGCGGGTCGCAATGCGGCATGACATCAGAAAAGACTCGGGCGTGTCGCCGAAGGCGCCGGCCAGGGTGGGCACGCTCAGCGCCCGGGCTTCGAGGGCGCTGGCGGCGATTGAGAGGTGCTCGTCGGTGGCCCAGGCCGGATTCAAGTGGGCGAGCCACAGGTCGATGGCGTCGAAGCCAAGGGCGACAACTTCGTCGAGCATCGCCCCAAACCGAACCGCGAAGGTGTCCAACGGGCGGAACCATGCCTGGGTGGCCGCGTCGGCCTGCATCCAGCCCTGAGTCATGTGGTATCCAATCTCGCGGGCGACGAAATTGGCGGAGTTGAAGCTGATCGTGTTCATGGCTATTTCAAATTTCTGCGTTGGCGGCAATTACATCCCGAAGGTAGTAGCCGCTGTCTTTGATTGTGCGTTTCTGGGTGGCGTAATCGACATGGACGACACCGAAGTATTGCTGAAAGCCGTGGGCCCACTCGAAGTTGTCGAGCAGCGACCAGGCGAAGTAGCCGCGCACGTCGGCGCCCCGGGCGATGGCTTCCCGGATCGCGCCAAAGTGACCGCGCAGATAGGCGGTCCGACTTTCGTCGTGGATGCTCCCATCCACGCCCAGGGTGTCGGTGAATGAGGCGCCGTTTTCGGTGATGTAGAGCGGCACTCGCCCGCCGGTCAGTTCCTTGAGCAGGGTGAGTTGGTGGAGCAGACCGGCCGGCTCCACTTCCCAATCCATCAAGGTGTATTCGGCGCCCTCCTTGCGTGACCAGGCCGGCATTCCGTTTCCGTCGCGTATTCGGGTCACGGTGTAGTAGTTGACCCCCAGGAAGTCCAGGCGTTGGGCGATCAGGGCCATGTCACCGGGCCGGACCTCAGGTTGGTCCGCGCCCGCGGCCGCGAGCAAGGCGGGTTCATAAGCGCCGGTCAGGATTGGCCGGGCAAACCAACCCATGAACTGGTCATAGGTGTGGGCCATGGCGGTGGCGCGGACATCGGCGGGGTCGCTCGTCAGGGGCATGACCGGCTGAAAATTGAGGGTCGTGCCGGCCCTTGTCCCGGCCGGATCAGGGGTTGAGGCGCGAATCGCCTGGATACCCATCCCGTGGGCGAGATTTACGTTGTGGGCGCTCCGGATTGCCAGACCCCGGTCGCGCAGTCCTGGCGCGTGCTCGCCGTGCTCGTGGCTTAAGAATGAGATGCACCACGGCTCGTTCAGGGTGATCCAGTTCTTCACCCGGTCGCCCAGCGCGCGAACCATCACGGCGGCGTAATCGGCAAACCAGCCCGCGATATCGCGGTTGGCCCAGCCGCCGTGCGCCTGCAGGGCGGACGGCAGGTCCCAGTGATACAGCGTCAGATACGGATCGATGCCGGCTTCAAGGAGCGCATCCACCAGCCGGCTGTAGAAGTCGATTCCCCGGCGCTCGATCCGGCCCGTTCCATCGGGCAGAATGCGCGGCCAGCTTGTCGAGAAGCGATAGGCCCTAAGGCCAAGCGACTTCATCAGCGCGATGTCTTCCGGATAACGGTGGTAGTGGTCGACCGATACGTCGGCGTTGCTGTTGTCCTTGATCTTGCCGGGCGTATGGCTGAAGTCGTCCCAGATCGAGCGGCCCTTGCCGTCCTCTGAGGGAGCGCCCTCGATCTGATAGGACGAAGTCGCCGAGCCCCAGACGAAGCCGTCCGGGAACAGATTGGAATTCATAAGCGAGATTTCTCCAGTGAGGCGCGGATGGCTCAGGCCACCCACATGTCAAACGTAAAAAGCATGGTCAGCATCGCCAGCAGCAGGGCGCTGGCGAAAGACCAGCCGCGGTCAAAGGCTTCGCGTCGGCCGAGCCGGGCAAACCACAAGAAGATCGCCGGCATCGTCAGCGCATAGCGAGACATGCTCTGGATGTAGCCACTGCTCAGCGACCCGATCAGGACGACGGCGCTGAATAGGGCGACATCCGGATGGCGCCTCGCAATCCCAACACAAGCGGCGGCCGCCAGGATCAGCGCGCTGAACTCGAGCGCAAAATAGACTGTGGCCTGGCTGTTCCCGCCGAGCATCTGCGAGATGGCCTGGGCGGTGTTGAAGAGCGACTTGCCAATCGCCAGAAACTCCCGCCCGAAAAAGTTCTGTTCGACGAGCGCAAAGGATTGGCCGAGTGGCGACAAGCGCCAGGCCGCGAACGCCAGCAGGGGCGCCGCGACGGCTACGACGGAAAAGGCGCGCGATCGCGCCGGCGCGGTCGCGAAGGCCCGGAACGCAAGATAAGCCAGGGGCACGAAAATCGCGGCGCCCGTCGCGCGGGTCAGGGTCACGCCGATGGCGAGCGCGCCCGCGGCCAGCCACTGCCCTCGTCGGCCAAAGACGATGGCCCACAGCGCAAGGGCCAAGAAGAGTGATTCGGTGAAGACCTGGGCGAGAAAGAAGCCGGTCGGGAAGATCAACAAATAGGTTGCGGCCCGGATGCCTTCTCTCGGATCGTCGCTGCGCGCGCCAGCCAGTTCAGCCATCGCGAACATCGCCAGCAGGGCGGCCGCCAGCGAAACGACCACCCCGCCCAAGGTTGAGGCCGAAATCGGCGCCAAACCAAGCAGCCGGGCCGGCGCCGCGACCAAAGCGAGCGCCATGGGGTAGGCGGGCATGAAGGCGTAGTTGAGCGAAAGTCTGCGCCCGCCGGCGTCGATGGCCCGGACCAGCGGATCGTCATAGCCGCCGGTCGCGATCGACAGGTAGAACTCGGAGTCCCAACCCACCTGGGCATTTAGAAAGGGCTCAATCAAATACGGCTTGTCGTTCTGGCTCGTGCGGCGAGTTTCATTGGCCGTCCAGCTCAGCGGCCAGTCGGGGCGAACGAGTTCGAGCCGCATGGGCACGATCGCTTGAAACACAAGCAGCGCAGCCGCCCAGGCCAGCCAGACGGCGGCCAGTGTTCGGCGCGTGTTAGGGGCCGTTGCGGGAGTTTGGGTGATGGATGACATGATCCTATTTCTGGCGCGTGGCCGCGTTGTCCCAGACCAGCCGGCCGAGTGGGGTCAAGTTGGTCGGTTTGGCGCAATCGTCGATTTCCCATCCGCCGCCGAATGGCAGGCTGAGATCGTTGGTGTCGCCGCCGTCGAAGTGCCACACAAACCAGCCAATCCCGCGCGGTCCGGCCGCCTTGACCATTGCGGTTGAGCCGGGCAGGGTGTCCCGCCCGCCGTTGTCCATCCCGAACTCGCCAACGATCAGCGCAATGTTCTGTTTTGCAGCTGAATCGAAATAAGCGTTGAACATCGACTCGCCCGGGTTCCACAGCTCATAGACGTGAAGACTGAAGACGATGTTGGACCAGGCCTTTCCGTCAAAGCTGGTCAGGTCGCGGCTCCAGTTCAGGATTGAGGAGTTTGGTCCGCCACCGAAGTCCTGGCCCCAGCCGTGGGCATCGACGACGATGAGGTTGTCCGCGCCCGTCTCGCGAATGGCTTTGATGACCTCGCGATGGGTGGTCACCCACAATTCGCGGGCGTCGGCGCCGGCCGGCGCGTTTGGCTCGTTGATCACGTTGAACCAGACGTAGGGGTTGTCTTTGTAGCGCCTGGCGATCCCCGTCCAGGCAAAGAGCAGGGTCTTGAGCTGGGTCTCGGGGTATTTGCCTGTGTAGTCGTGGGGCTCGATCATCACAACGATCTTGCGAGCCGTAAACGCGTTGACGATGCGGTCGAGCTTGTCCTGGTCGATGACCATCGACCCGACGATCGTGTTCACCCGCACCGCGTTGAACTTCCAGCAATTGGCTACGATGTCGAGGCTTGACAGGCCAGTCGGGCCGGGATTCTCGATGGGATCTTTTCTGAAGTAGTAGCCGGGGCCGTTGACGTTGGCGCCTCGAGCAACGAAGGGCGCGCCATCCGGGCCGACGATGCGGCCGCCGGCGGTATAGAACCGGCCGGTTGGGGCTGGCGTTGGGACCGGTGTCGGGGTGGGCGCGTTTGCGGGGGTAGGGCCGCAGGCGGAGAGGAGAAGGGCGACCGTGGCCCCGCACGCGGCCTGCGCGATCGCCACGTGCTTGTGTAGGGACATGGCGGCCCGAGCATGAACGACGGAGCCGGCCGCGCGCGCCGGCTCCGCCATGATTGAAGGCTGTTACTTGTCGACGCCAGTCATGACCACGCCCTGCATGAACCAGCGCTGAGCGACGACGAACATGGAGATCGGAAGTGCCACCGCGATCATGGCGCCGGCCATGGCCAGACCCGGATACGCCCCAAACGTGCTGTTCATCTTCTGCAGCGCAAGCGGGATCGTGAACAGGCTTTCCTTGCCGAACAGATAGATCAACGGGGTAAAGAAGTCGTTCCACTTGAAGAAGAAGTGAAACATCGCCACCGCGATGATGATGGGCACCATCTGAGGCAGAATGATCGCGGTCAGCGTCTTGACCGGTCCGGCGCCGTCGATCATGGCTGCTTCGTCCATCTCCTTCGGGATCGACATCATGAACTGCCGAAGCAGGAAGACGTCAAAGGCGTTGGCAAAGATGGCCGGCACAATCAGGGGGAGAAAGGTGCCCGTCCACCCCAACTTCACGAAGAACGTGAACAATGGAATCTGAGTCACCTGGACGGGCAGGATGATCGTCGAGATCAGGATCCAGAACATGATCCCTTTGCCCGGCACCCGGAAGCGCGCATAGCCGTAGGCGACGATCGTGCAGGCGATCAGGTCAAGGATGACGCTGCTAACCGCGACGAAAAGAGAATTGCGAAACACGAGCGGATAGTCCACCGAGCGCCAGGTCTCGGTGAAGTTGTCGGGACTGAAGTAAGGCGTCCAGGGCCGGTCCAGCGTGCGCCAGGCGCCTTGCCAATTGATCAGGCCCGCGCCCGGGTTCGTGGGGTCGACAAAATCGGCATCGACGCGGCTGCGCTTGACGATCGCCAATGGGCGGGTCTTGCCGCTGGCGTCCGGGACCATGTAGATCGGGTAGTCCTCGCCCTGA
>JBKJQK010000473.1:0-8000 GCA_046594095.1 Anaerolineae bacterium
CCAGGGCGAGCCTTGCAGCGGGCGCGATTCGATCTTGGTCAGATCAAGATCGCGCATCGCAAAACAGGCCATCGCCCGGAAGAGCGCGCCCGGGACATTCCGGGTGGCGAACACGATGGAGGTCTTGCGCCCGGTGTCCACCGCTTCGCCGCCGGCGCGCGCGCCGTCCGGCCCCGCGCCGGGCCGGGCCAGGGCCACAAAGCGGGTGTAGTTTGAGGGATCGTCCTCGATGGCTTCGCGCAGGATGGGCAACCCATACAGCGCGGCGGCCCGCCGGCTGGCCACGGCCGCGGTGTCCCGCCGGCCCTCGGCCGCCACGATCTTGGCGCTGCCCGCGGTGTCATACACTTCTGTCCGCGTGGCGTTTGGCAGCAGCGCAGTCAGCGACCGCTCGCACTGGGCGAGCGCCTGCCAGTGGGAGATCACCCGGGTAATCTCGTTCAGCCCCACACCCGGCGGCGCGATCAGATTGTGGCTGACCCGCACAATCACCTCGCCGATGAGGGTCAGGTCGTGGCGGATCAGGAGGTCGTAGTTGCGGTGGACACTCCCGGCCAGCGAGTTTTCCACCGGGACAATCCCAAAATCCGCCCGGGCTGAGGTCACGTCCTCGAAGACGGTGTCAAAACTGGTCCGGCCAACGGGCTGAACATCGGGGCCAAACAAATCAAACGCGGCCTGTTCCGAATACGCGCCGGGCTCCCCTTGATATGCGACGCTGAGCATGCGGCGAGTGTACCTGATGATGGACGGCGGAAGGCCCCAGTTTTTCGCGGCCAGCGGTCCGCCGCCCGCTTGCGGGATAATGTCATGACATTACGACATTCGGCCCAAGGAGACACTCGCTATGAAGACCCGCGTCGCGGCGTTGCGGTTCGGCGCCGGCACCGATGTTGAGACCAACCTCGCCACTTGCCTGCGCATGATCGATGAGGCCGCCCGGCATGAGCCGGACTTGATGGTTCTTCCGGAATTCAGCAACCACGCCTCGTGGTACGACAACAAACAGCATTGCTTTGATATGTCGGTGCCGCTCGGCGGCGAGTTCCTCAACGCCATCGCCGGGCGCGCCCGGCAGCATCGCTGCTACATCGTCATCAACGTCACCCTGCGGCGCCACGATGCGGGCGGCGCGCCCTTCGCCACGGGAAGCAGCGTGATGTTCGACCGCCAGGGCGCGGTTCTGGCGGTGTCCGACAAGCAGGTCCTGATGGGCCACGAGAATGATTTCCTGGAGCGGGCCAGGGCCGTCACGCCGATCGTATCGACCGAGCTCGGGCGGATCAGCCTGTATGCCTGCATGGACGGCGTTATCAATGAGACCCCGCGCGGCCTCGCCTTGCGCGGGGCGCAGGCGTTGCGCAACAGTTTGAATTCGTTCGCGCTCGATGAGGCCAACCTGCACATCCCGGACCGGGCCGCCGAGAACAAGGTTTTTGTCGTCGCGGCCGAGAAGGTCGCGCCGCTCATCCCTGAGTTTCTGCTCGAGCCGGTCAGCCAGGCGACCAGCATCCCCGCCCACTTTCTCCATGGCGCGGGCGAAAGCCAGATCGTCGCTCCGGATGGCCGGGTGCTGGCCAAGGGCCCTCGCATGGGCGAAGCCATCGTCATCGCCGACATTGACCCGCGTGATGCCGATGACAAGCGCCGGCCTGATGGCACCGACATCTTTGCCGCCCGCCAGCCTAACGCGCACGGCGCCAGCGCGGTGATGAGCCTGCGCAAGGACTTCACGATCATGACCCCCTGGGAGACCCGCCCTTTTGACGGCAATATCAGCGCTCCGGTCGTCACCGCGGCCGGGCCCGCGCCGGGCATAACGCTCGCCGCCCGTCATCCCGCCAACGCCCAGAACCGGTTCGTTTCGCGCCGGACCGACGTCGTCGACGGGCGGCCGTGGTATCTGGTTGACGCGATCACCGGCCCACCATCCTGAAGCAACTCCGCTCCGTCCCGCCCATCGTCCTGCTCTCGCTGCTATGCATCTATCTCGTGTGGCGAAGCACTTATCTGGCGATCCACTACGCGGTCGAAAGCATTCCGCCGTTCCTGCTCGTGGGTTCGCGCTGCGCCGTCGCGGGGATTGTCATGTTTGTCATCGCCCGGTCCCGGGGCGCGCCAATGCCCACCGGCCGCGAGTGGCGCAACGCCGCCTTGATCGGGGTTCTCCTTCTGGCTGGGGGCACTTCCGGCACGGCTCTGGCCGCGCCCTACATCTCGTCCAGCATGTCGGCCATCATCGTTGCCTCGGCGCCGATCTGGAATGCGCTCGCGATGGGCCTCTACCGCGAATGGCCCACCCGGTTTGAATGGATCGGCATCGCGATCGGCCTTGTGGGCGTGCTGATGCTCTTCACCGATGGCAGTCTGCGGGCCAACCCGGCCACACCCAAGAGAGTAGCGCCTAGAATAATTCAATATGCCAAATCGCATCACCCCGGCCCAGCGCTTTCGTTACGCCTTTGACAACATCATGGGGCGCGGCCCGATCGCTTTGATTGGCCTGCTTCTGGCCCTAACCCTGGCGCTGATCCTCGTCATCGCAACGATCCTCGTCATCGCCGGCGTCTCGCCCAACAATGGCAATGAACCCATCGAATTTGCCGAAGCCTTCTGGCTGGCCATGGTCCGCACCCTCGACGCGGGGACCTTTGGCGGCGACACCGGCTGGAACTTCCGCTTCGTGATGCTGGTGGACACGCTGGGCGGGGTCTTCATCGTCGCGTTGCTTATCGGCATTCTGTCCACCGGCATCGAGAGCCGGCTGAGCGAGTTACGCAAAGGCCGCTCGCTTGTGGTCGAAGAGGGTCACACCCTGATCCTGGGCTGGTCTCCCAAGGTCTTCACCATCATCAGCGAACTTTCGGTCGCCAACGAGAGCGTGCGGCATGCGAAGGTCGTCGTCCTCGCGGACCGGGACAAGGTCGAGATGGAGGACGCCATCCGCGAACGCGTCCCGAATACCGGCCGCATGCGGGTGATCTGCCGGACGGGCAAGCCGATTGATCCCACCGAGATTCAGATCGGACGGCCCCTGGCGGCCAAGTCCATCATCGTTCTGGGTCCCGAATCCGAGGATCCGGACGCCGAGGTCATCAAGACCATCATGGCGCTGACCCGCCGCGCGCGCGGACAGCCTGAACGCAAGCCGCTCCATATCGTCGCCGAAATCAAAGAGGGGCGCAACTTGCAGCCCGCGCGCATGGTCGGCCGTGACGAAGTCGAATTCGTCCTATTGGGCGACGTCATCGCCCGGATCGCCGCGCAGACCTGCCGCCAGTCGGGCTTGAGCGTCGTCATCACAGAGCTGCTGGACTTCAAGGGCAACGAGTTCTATTTCCATGCCGACCCGACCCATGCCGGCCTGACGTTCGTCGAGGCCTCCGTGCGCTACGATACGAGCACCGCCTGCGGTCTCCTTCAGGCCGATGGCCGGTTTCAGCTCAATCCGCCATCCGACACGCGGGTTGAAGCGGGCGATCGCATCCTGGTCATCGCCGCGGACGACAGTCTGGTCTGCCTGTCCAACACACCCGCCGAGATCGACACTGCCGCCATTCAGGTCGCAGTCCCGCGGGCGCAGATGCCGGGGCGCACCCTCATCCTCGGCTGGAACCAGCGCGGCCCCCACCTCATCAACGAGCTCGATACGTATTCAGCGCCCAACTCGATCGTCCAGGTGATCGCGGAAGACGTCTCGGCTTCAGATGATATTGCCCAGTTGTGCGCCGGGTTGACCCAATCGTCCGCCAGCGCCAGGGTCGCAGACACAACCGACCGGCGCGCGCTGGACGGGATGCAGATCGCCAATTACGATCATGTGATTTTGTTGTGCGCCGATAACGTGACCGCCCAACGCGCTGACGCGCGTGCGCTGATCACACTGCTGCACCTGCGCGATATCGCCGAGAAATCGGACACGACTTTCAGCATCACCACCGAGATGCTCGATGTTCGCGACCGGGATCTGGCCGACGTTACCCGGGCCGATGACTTCGTCGTCAGCGACAAATTGACCAGCCTGATGCTCGCCCAGCTGTCCGAGAACCGCGATCTCGCGCCCGTCTTCCGGGAGCTGTTCACCTCCGAGGGCAGCGAGCTCTACCTCAAGCCGGCCAGCGACTACATCGCCATAAACACGCCGGTGAACTTCTACACGATCGCCGAGGCGGCCACCCGCCGGAACGAAGTGGCGATCGGCTATCGGTTGCTGGACTTCGCCGACGATGCCGAGCGCGAGTATGGGGTTGTCATCAATCCCAATAAGGCCGAGAAACGAATTTTCAGCGCGCGCGACAAGGTCATCGTCATCGCCGAGGGTTAGCCGGGGCCAGGGCGGTACTCGCGCAACTCGGCCAGCTTCCAGAGACCGTCGGCAAGGTCGTAGCGCGCTCGATAGCGCCACAGGCCATCCCTCCGAACGTCGCGATTGACGGGATGGCCGGTCCCGTCATAGATCGTGAAGCGCGTGTCGCGGAGCGCGACGAGGACGTCGCATTCAAGCCCGTCCGCGTCGAAATCGTAGGCGTTGATCTGTTCAATCACCCCGTAGGTGAGGATCTGCCAGTCCGGCGCCTTCGACGCAACCCGGTTGGCCTGCTCGCCGCCGGCGAGGTATTGGCCGGTCCGGCTGGACCGCAACAGCGCGTCGCGCTGGGTGATGGCCTCGTCGCCCGCGGCGCCGCTCCGGCCAAGGGCCATCTCTTGTTCGAGGGCGATCTTCACCGCCGCGCGGACGGCCTGGGCGACCTCCGCCGGGGGCGCAATCTGGCCATCCGCCTGCCTGCGCATACGCGCCTGCCAGGGTGACGCGGCCACGCGCGTCGCGAGGATGGGCGGCGCCAGCGTCTCCGGCGGGGTGGCCGGCGCCGGTTGCGCGGGCAGCTCTAAAGCGGCGGCGAAGCGGCGGGCCGTCGGCGCTCCCGCGCGTTGGACAAGCAGCCCGGCCGTCGCTGCCAGCATCAATCCGCCCAGGCACAGACAGATCCAGGAGAACGGCGTCAACCGCCGCGCCAACGATCGATTTCGGGACTCCAGCCGGTAGGTCGGCCGATGTTGAGCGCGCATCATGTCTGCCGGTCAGCATAGCGCCGCGCGCCCCAAACGAACCTGACAGTTGCCTGACAGCTAGTCGCGGGTGTACTGGCGGACTTTGCCGAGGGTGTCGACCCGCTGGATGGACAGGTCAATCAACACCCCAAACAGCGCTTCAAGGCGCGCCCGCAGGACCGCCTCATCCACACCGTTGCCCTGATAGCGCAGGCTGAGCGCGCCGCCGGCGTGCTGGCGCAGCGTCCACTGCGACAACGAAAGAGGCCGCAGCGCCTGACTGACCTCAATGTTATTGACCGGGTGCCCGAAGGCGGTCGCGAACACGACCGGCGCGCGCCCCTCGAGACCTGCCAGGCGGGGCGAGCAACCGTCGGCTCCGAAGTCGAGGCTGGCGAAATCCCCCGTCCGGTAACGCAGAAGCGGCAGCATCGGGTTGAACCCGCCTGTGACGACAATCTCGCCGCGAACGCCGGGCGGACACGGCCCGCCCTCGTCGTCAAGGATCTCCACAAACAGCCGGTTTTGGAGGATCGCGTGCGCGGCCCCGCCCGGATCCGCGACCGCGATCGGGCCGGTCTCATTGGTCGAGTACAGGTCAATGACCGGGCAGCCGAAGCGGGCCGCCAACGCCGTCCGCAATCCGGGCAGCAATGTCATCGAACTGGAGATCAGCGCCCGCGGTCGGGTGCGCAGGGGAAGCGCCGCCAGGGCCTCAAACGAGATCGGATCCCCGGTGTAAATCTCGGGATCGAGCGCGTCAAGATACGCCGCCCGGTCATCCGGATCGCGCCATGCGCCGGCGTCCAGGTTCACTTTGACATGCCCGGCCCCGCCCAGGAAAAATGAGAGCTGGGCCAGCGTGAACGTCTGCTTCTGGAAGCAAACCAGGGCAATGGCGACCCGGCCCAAGCCGTCCGTCAGATCGGCGCCGTTGGCGCGCGCCGCGCGGCGCAGCAGCGGAAGATACATGCTGGCCGCCTCGGGCGTCCACGGCACCTCGAGCGGATGTCCGGTCGTCCCCGCCGTCGTATACAGGATGAGCTGGTCCAGGGGCGCGTCATCGGGCACGAACGCCCAGGTTTCGCGGCTGAGATCGCCCCGATCGCAACTCGGAATGTCGGCGAAGGCGGCCGGCCGCGCGCCATGCCGCCGATAGAAGGGCACCCGGGCATAGCAGCGGGTCACAAATGCGTTCAGCCAGTCCGGCGCCTCGCCGGGGCGCCAGGCCGCCGGAGCGGCGTTGAGCTCGGCCTCCCACGCGCGAATACGCGCGATCGCCGGCGCGTCAAGCCGGTCGCCGCAGACATGGTTGAAAACCGGCGCGTGAGGATGCTCGCGCAACATGTTCAGATAGGCCCGCGCCTCGCCCGTCATCAGCGGGTGGCGCGCCGCCTCCGGCATGGAGGGATCCCAGGTGAGCGGCATGCCGGCATTCTATTGCCTTTCCGCCGGGCGGGTCGTGGGCAACAAGGGCGCGCTGGCGCCACGTAGAATACCCGGACACCATGGAAGATCACTTTGGCCCGCAATCGCTGCCGCTCCCAAACGCGGCAACTCCCGAGGGCCTGTGGCCGGAATTGGTCGTGGCGGGATGGGATCGGGTTCACAACCACGCGGTCTCTCCAAACGGCAACGGCCGGGTCGCCTTCTATCTGGACCGCGACGGATACAGCGAGCTGCATGTCGTCGACGCCAACGGGCCCGCCTTCTCGCAGCGCCTGACCATCCAGCGCGCCCACGTCAACTGGTGGGCCGACGAGCCGCCCACCTGGTCGCCCGACGGCGAATGGCTCATCTACGGGGCCTATGACGAGGACGGGGTCAGCCATCTGTATGTGGTGGCCGCTCAGGGCGGCGAATCGCGGGCCCTGACCGAACTGCGCTACGACGCCTACGAGCCCGCCGTGTCGCCGGACGGGCGGTGGGTGGCTTTCACCACCGAGCAGGGCGCCGCGTCGCAGATCGCCCTGGTCCCGTTTGAGGGCGGCTGGGTTCGCGGATTGACTCAGGACGCTGGAGAGTGCTCCGGCCCGGTCTGGGCGCCGAATGGCCGGCGCATCCTGTATTGCGCCTCGCCGACCGATCTGCGCCAGAGTGACGTCTTCGCGGTCTCACCCGAAGGCGGCCCTCCGGTCCGATTGACGCCCGGAGACGGCTCGCAGTACTGGAACGCCGCCTTCTCGCCGGATGGGACCCGGATTGCGCTGCATTGCAACCGGAGCGGCTTTGACGAGCTTTGGATGATGGGGCCGGACGGAGCCGGCCTGCGCCAGCTCACCCGCCTGCAGCAGGATATTGAAGAATATGCCTGGTCGCCGGATGGGGCGCGGCTGCTGGCCATCGGCGGCGATCGCGGAAGCGATCCGCTGTATGTCATCTCGGCCGACACCGGCGCCGTCCAGCCCCTGTCGCTCCCGCCCGGCAACTACACGTCACCCCGCTGGCTGAGCCAGGGCCATCTGTTCGTGGTCGGCTTCGACAGCCCTCAATCGCCTCCTGCGCTGTATGTGTGCGCCATTGGAGAAACCCGGATGCGTGCGTTGACCGACACCGCGGCCGCCGCGCTGAAGCGTTTTCCCTTTGTGACGCCCCGCCATGTTGAGTTTATCGGCGCCGACGGCTGGCGCATCCCGGCCTTTGTGTATGAGCCGCCCGCGCCCCCGCGCGACCGGCGCGGTTACGCCGGGATCGTCTATCCGCATGGGGGTCCGAATGCCCAGTACGACCTGGCCTGGGATCCGGTCCGGCAGTATTTCGTGGCCAAGGGATACGCGATCATCTGCCCGAACTTCCGCGGGAGCACAGGCTATGGGCGCCTCCTCAAAGAGGGCAATCTGTTCGATTGGGGCCGTGGCGATCTTGAGGACTGTCTGGCCGCCACGGATGCGCTGGCCGGCTTCGCCCGGGTCGACCCGCGCCGCCTCGGCATGTGGGGACAGAGCTACGGC
>JBKJQK010000310.1:0-4866 GCA_046594095.1 Anaerolineae bacterium
GCCACGCGGTAATCTGCGCCACGCGGTAATCTGCGCCACGCGACATAAACGAAGTCACTTACGGGACTGGACGCCAACTAAAGAGCGTTGGAGTTTAGGCTTCAGCCGGCGGCGGAACTTTGAGCGCTGACGGGTTGGAGTTTGGGCTTCAGCCGACGTCGGTTCTCCGAGCTTCCGAGCTGTCACTCTCAAAGTTCCGCCGCCGACTGAAGACTGAGCTCCAACGTTATGCGCGCGTCCTCACTTTTGCCCGAAACAATCGCCTAAACCGGCGCCCGCCAGGTCATTCCGATCACGGCGATCGCCATCAAGGCGGCGTTTAACATCCCGCCCTGGCGGATCACGCCCTGCAGCCGTCCCATTTCGGTCAGGTCCGCCGCGCTCGGCGGCCCGCCCGCCTGGGCTATCCGCGCTCCCAGCATGACCTGCGGCGACGAAGCCGTCACCGGGAAATACATAGCCAGTCCGGCCAGGACCGTGATCGTGGCCGCGAGTGAAATCGCAAGGCTGAATCGGGCGCCGCCGATCAGGCGTTGCATGAATTTGCCGCCGTCGGGCCCAAGCGAACGGACTGTCGGCTCGAGAAAGAACACGGTAAAGAAGCTAGAGCCGGCCCAGAAGATGGCGGCGGCGATATGGAGAAAGCGAAGGATTGGAATCAGGGTTGCCATGGCGTTGTTTGGAATCGGCGCTATTTGCCTGTCTCGCGGGCGGGCAGAGTGTTGAAGTAGGCGAACATCGTCTTCTTCTCGGTGTCGTTCAGGGCCGCGCCGAGTGAGCGCACTGGCACGTACTTCTCGACCACGCCATGCCCGTCGGCGGCGGTGCCGGTCCGGAAATACTCCAGGAACTGGGCTTCGGAGTACTTACTCAGCGGCCCCGAGGCGGTCAGGTTGGCCGGGATGGGCGTGTTTGGCAGGGTGCCCGGGCCGGGCCCGCCGCTGTAGTTTGGGTTGTGGCAGCCCTTGCACGTCGTCGCCATGTACCGCCCGTAGTCGACGGTGGCGCCAGCCGGTGGCATGGGTGGCGGCGCTTGGTTGTGCGGAATCGACGCGGCCGGGTACAGCGCCGCCAGCGGTATCTGGCCGGTGGCGATCAGCATCCGCCCGAGCGGCCCCCAGGCAGGCTGAGCGATCTCGCGCCTAACGGCCGGCGCTGATTTGACAAAGGCGATGATCCTGCTTAAATCGGCGTCGCTGAGGGTGAAAAACTCGCCGGCTGGCATGATTGCCAACGCGCGTCCTTCCGGGTTGACGCCGTGGCGAAGGGTGCGGACCCAGTCCGCGTCGGTGTAGCCCTTCGCCTTTCCGCCGGAGGTGATGTTGGCCGCGCCGATTGTCGCGAGCGGTCCCTGAACGAAAAAAGTCGGATCGCCGCCCAGATCGAGCGTGTGGCAGCCCGTGCAGCCCCGCACACCCGCGAGGCGCCCGCCCTCTTTGATCGAGTCGGCGTCGGTCGGGATGACCATCGTCTGACTTGGAGTCACGTATTTCGTGTCGAGCATGCTCTCGCTCACCACGAAGATGCCGATGACGGCCACGACACCCACGCCAACAATCACGAGACCGATGATGCCGAGAACTTTGAGAACTTTTTTCATGTGTCCCTCCATTGAACGACTGGGCCGTTTGGCCCGCTGTTGGCGATAGAGTACGGACCCATCGTCAAAAAAACGCGAAATAGACCGAACGACGGACCGCGCCCGAAAATGCCGCCCGCCCCCATAATGGGCGGTCAAGTCGTCATGAAAACCAAGCCCGCTCTCCCCCGACCCGGCAACCTCGGCATCGTCGCGCTCGTCGCCCTCAATATCGTGTTCTGGCTCGTCGGGTTGCCGCCCGACGACGGCCGGCCCGACTTCAGCCGCCAGGTGATCGCCGAAATGCTGTCCACCTCGGGCATGATCCTGATGGCCTGCGGAATCTTTCTCTCGCTGCGACCGAAGTTCCTCGAGTCGTATTTTGGCGGGCTGGACAAAATGTATGTCAGCCATCGGACCGCCGCGCTCATCGGGCTGGGCCTGGTCGTTTTGCACTTTGCCTTTATCCCGATCACGGGCAAGGTCCCGCTCGCCCGAGACCTGGGCCGCATCGCGCTGGTGGGATTCCTCGGCTTGATCGCCCTGACGCTCGCGCAAGGCGTTGCGGCCATTGGCGGACCGCTCCGAATGGCCTACCACCGGTGGAAACTCACGCATCGGCTGGTCGGAGCCTTCTTCATCCTCGGGATGGTCCATGCCTTCAACGCGCCCACCCTGCTGTACTACGCCGAGCCGGCTTCGACCTGGTGGAAGATCTTCGCCTACGGGGCGTCGGCGGCGTATCTCTACAAACAGCTCCTCGCCCCGTTTCTGGCGAAGGGCCGCCCGCATCAGGTGGCCGCGGTCCGGCGTCTCAATCCATCCACGGTCGAGATCAGCTTGCGGCCGGATGGCGCGCCGGTCTCGCATCGGCCGGGTCAGTTCGCCTTCGTCCGCTTTCCGGGCGAGGCCGGGTTGAGCGAGCCTCACCCGTTCTCGATCAGCAGCGGCGTCGGCGAGGAGACCCTCCGCTTCACGATCAAGGCCAGCGGTGACTGGACCAAAGCCCTACACGCGAAACTGGGCGAGGGCGCGCCCGCGCGGGTGGAGGGCGGTCACGGGCGCTTCGACTACCTGACCGGCGGGGCGCATCAGATTTGGATCACGGGTGGGATCGGCGTGACCCCGTTCCTCAGCTGGATTCGCAGCCTCCGCGCCGCTCCCGCGCAGCGGATCGCCTTCTTCTATGCCGTGCGGGCCGAGACCGACGCGCTGTTCTGGGATGAATTCGCCGCCGCAGCCGCGAAATACCCTTCGCTCACTACGACGCTGAACGTCTCGTCAAAAGATGGCAGCCTGATTCTGGACAAGATCCGGGCGGCGGCCGGTTTTGATCCCGCCCTTGCGGATGTGTATCTGTGCGGGCCGCCGCCCATGACCATCGCATTCGCAGATCAGTTCTCGGCGTTGGGCATTCCACGGGCCCGGATTCACTACGAAGAATTCAGCTTCCGATAGCGCTCGAGGATGGTACGAACCTGCGTCTGGAACACGGATTGGAGGGATGCGCACGGATCATCGCGGATGGTTCAAAAGAATGATCCGCGGGAATCCGCGCGCACCGTCGAAATCCGTGTTCCGCCGGCTTGCGCAGCCCGCCGTCAGCCGTCCGCCAGCAGCGCGTCAAACTGCGCGCCATGCGAGGTCTCGTGGGCGGTGAAGTAGCTGACCGTTTGCAGAATCGTGAGCGGGCCGAACTCGGTATGCCGGCCGGTCCGCCACCAGTCTTTGACCGGGAGACCCTCGAGCGTCCGGACCGTCTGCTCGCGCGAGGCGCGGTAGACGCGCAAAACGTCATGAGTTGACTCTTTAGGTTTTGCGTTCCCGCCCTGCATCGCCCAGACCGCCTTGGCTTCGAGCGGCGGGTCGTCTTCCTCGAGAATCAGATTGACCCGGTAGGCGAGCAAGTCCTGGGCGTCGCGCAAGTGAGCGATCACCTGATGGAGCGACCAGCCGCCGTCCGGCGCGGGGCGCTGGAGGATCGACGCGCTCAGGCCGTCAATCGCGCCGGCGATCCGGGCGGGGGTAGCCTGCATCACGGTGAGGGCCTCGAACGGATTGAGCGCCTCGAACCACCAATTCGGCCGGATGGTCTGCAAAGTCCGCCGCCAGGCGCCGCACGTTGGGCAGGTGTCGGGCGCATCCGCGACGAAGACCTGCCCGCAAGTCCGGCACACCCGCGGGTCGGGCGCGTCGATGAACATGGGCAAATCTCCGGCCTCAAGCCGGTCCGCGGCCAGGCGCAACACCGCCAGCGCATCGCGCTGGAGGCCGGCCGCGGCCAGGTCGGCCTCGAGGCCGCGGCTTTCGGCGAGCAACGTTGCGCCGTCCGTGGCCAGCATGCCCGCATAGCCGTCGCGGGCGATCAGCGACGTCATCGCGGCACGGAGCCACTTGGCGTGGTTGTAACGGCCCTCGCGTTCCATGGCGTGGGCGAGCGAATACAGGCGGCTGAGGAGGTTGTTCATGCCAGGATTTTAGAGGAAGTCGCCCGTTCGCGGAATAGCCCCGCCGCAGGCGGCGTTTCGGGAATATACTAATCCGCTCAAAGGTGAATACATGCCATCATCAAATCCAAAACTCGAACATCGCGCCGCACAACCGTATCTGGCCATACGCGCGCGCGTGCCGATGAATCGCATTCCCGACATCCTGCCGCTTCATCCCGAAGTGCGCGCATATATGCGCCGGCTGGGTGTCGAGCCGTCCGGCGCGCCCTTCTTCAGCTATGTCGTCGTCGAGATGGACAAGGAACTTGTGATCGATGTGGGCTGGCCAGTCGCCCAGGCTGTTCCCGGTGAAGGACGCGTCATCGCAGGAGTCTTTCCGGCGGGGGAATACGCCGTCCTGGCGCATCGTGGTCATCCCGATGACTTATTGGGCGCGACCGGCAGGCTTCTGACCTGGGCGGACAACCATGAGGTTGAGTGGGCGATGTCCGACGATGGGAAGGAGTGGACGGCCCGGATTGAGTGGTATCTCACCGACCCTGCCGATCAGCCGGACATGACTCAGTGGGACACCGAGCTCGCGTTCCTGACCGACTAACGGGCATTTCAGCGATGACGGCGTCCCAAGAACAACTTCTCTGGCAGGCCGCCCGGACCGGTGACCTGGGTGCGTTGAATGGCGCGCTTGTGAGCGCGCTTGCGATGATGGCCGGCGTCGGCGCTCGTGTTTAAATCTACAGCGGGCAGCGTAGCGCCAAACCAGAGACCTGTCGGATCATTTAGTTGCTTGTTGTGGATGCCGCATTTGGCGAAGCGCGACTGAGCGACCCCGCTATC
>JBKJQK010000326.1:0-6213 GCA_046594095.1 Anaerolineae bacterium
GACCGGCCAGATGCTCGAGGGCCTTCACGAGCGCGTGGTTGCCCTCGCTCCCCAGGCCCTGTTGCTGCAGCGTGCGGTACAGGTTGAAGATCATGCTGGTGCCGAGCAACGGGATGCCGAGCGCGTCGGCGGCCTGGAGCGCCAAACGCAGATCCTTTTGCTGCAAATCGATGGTGAAGCCGGGCCGCCAATCGCGGGCGATGACCTGCGGCCCGCGGTTCGACAGCATCCAGCTCCCGGCCGCGCCGCCGACGACGGCGCTCAGCGCCTTCGACAGATCCAACCCGCCCGCCTGGGCGAACAGAAGCGCCTCGGCGGCGGCCAGCATGTTGCCGACGACCAGGATCTGATTGACAACCTTGACCATCTGCCCCGAGCCTTGCGGGCCGACATGGGTGATGGTCTTCCCCATGGCCTGCAGGTAGGGCCGGGCGCGCTCAATGTCGGCGGCGTCGCCGCCGATCATGATGCTGAGGGTTCCCTTCGCCGCGCCCTCCGAGCCGCCGCTGACCGGGGCGTCGAGCATGCGCACGCCAAGCTTGCCAAGGCGCTCCGCCATCACCGTCGTCGCCTGGGGGCTGATCGTGCTGTGATCGACGACCAGCTTGCCGGCGCCCAGCCCGCCGGCCGCGCCATTCTCGCCAAACAGAACCTGTTCGACGTCAGGAGTGTCGCTGACGCATATAAAGACGATATCGCAGGCCGCCGCGACCGCGGCCGGCGAAGCGCCGGCCACTGCCCCCGCCAGAACGAATTCGTCCACTCGCGCTCCAGTGCGATTCCACACCGTCACGTCGAAACCAGCCTTGATGAGATTGCGGGCCATACCGCGGCCCATGATGCCGAGACCCAGGAAGCCAAGTTTTTCTGTCATGGCCGGAAGTCTACACAGATTGTCGGCGTTCGGAAGATCGCCCGTCTCGCCGGACGCGCTTTTGCGACATTTGCCGCTTCCCATCGTCGAGTTCTGCCCCGTAGGGCGCGCCAATTCCGGACGGTTGACCGCGCCTGAACTTCGCCAACCTGGCGCTTACCCGCCGAAATCTCGCAATCCCGCTGGGTATAATCCCCGCGAGATGACCGAATTACTTGCCGCCACCAATAACTTGATCGTTGCCGCGGTCAGCGTCATTGGCGCAATCACGGCTGCCCTCGTCGGCGGGATCACCATTTGGACTTTTCGTGATATCCGCTCGCGCACCCGCGACATACTGGCCCAAATCCTGGCAACGGTCATGGTTGGGGTCGTGCCAATCGCCGGTTTGATCGTGTATTTCCTGCTCCGCCCGCGCGAGACGCTCTCCGAAGGCTATGTGCGCGCGCTGGAGGAGGAATCGCTCCTCGCCAGTATTGAGAACCAGGAGTTTTGCCCAACCTGCGGCCGGCGGGTCGACCCGGATATGCAGTTCTGCCCATCCTGTCACGATACGCTCCGTAAGGGTTGTCCCAACTGCGGCCGGGCGCTGCATCTGTCGTGGGAACTCTGCCCGTATTGCGGCACCGGCGTGAGCACGCCTGCCGAGATCGCCAGACCGGGCCGCAAGGCCGTTCCCCAGCCGCGTCCGAAGACAGCCGTGCCAAGCCGGGCTGCCGCGGCTCCCCGACCGGCCCCCAGCCGGGAACCGGCAATCGAGGCGCATTCAGGAACCGCTGCCCCGATTCCGTCCGGCCCCGGGCCTATTGGGTCAATATTTGACCGCATCGGCGGGGCGGTCGAGGGTGTTCTGGATCGTGCCCGCGGCACCCCACAGATCACGGCCACGGTAGACGGCCCGGACGAATCGCTCGCGCCGCCTCCCCCACCCGCCGCCCGGCGCGCCATCCCGCGCAGCCAACAGCCCGCTTCAGCCGCCGACGACACGCTCGAATAGCCGTACCACGCTCAGGCTCCTTCCGGCGCGCCGGCCCGCCTGGGTCGACGCATGTCATGCGCGCGTTATCGCTTGCGCACTTTGGGGATTCGTCCTAGACTGCCCAGCAGGAGCGATGATTATGAAAAACCTTTTCAATGTCTCGATCGCGCTTGCCCTGGCGGCAAGCTTTATCGCGGTCCCCGCGACCGCAAACGCAGCGCCTCTGGCCGCAGCCATCAGTGGCACGGTTTTTCAGGACTACTGCAAAGTCAACTGCGTGGCGGGAAGCGGTCTCAACCGGGGCAACGGCGTCCCGGACACGGCCGAAGTTCGCCTGGCCAACATGTGGGTGGGGATCGCCCATGGGGCGTGTCGGCCCTCGCAGCCGGTCTACAAGTGGGTTAAGACCAACGCCGCGGGGAACTACGTCTTCGCAGGCCTTGGGTCGGGCACCTATTGCGTGATGGTCAACGCGCGTCAAAGCAGCGCGGCGTTCCCGCGTCCCGGCGTGTGGTCGCGCCCAAGCGGCCGCAGCAGCTGGTATCTCGCCAGTTACACCGTCCGCCTCGCGGCAGGCCAGGCCCGCGGACCGTTCTTCTTCGGCTGGGATCGCGTCGGCGCTCTTTAGGACTGGCTAGACCGCCTGGATTTTGATGACGTTGGTCCGGCCCGAACCGCTTCCAAACGGCAAGCCCGCCGTGATCACGATCCGATCGCCCAGATCGGCAAACCCGCGCTCGTGGGCGATCTTTGCGGCTGAGATGAACAGGGCATCTGTCTCGGCCGGCAACGGCATCAGGGCCGCGTTCACGCCCCAGATAAAGGCGGTATAGGCGAACGCCCGCTCACTCTGGGTGAGGGTCAGAATTGGCACCGCGGGCCGATGCCGGGCAACCATGCGCGGAGTATGACCTGAGTCCGTTGTGCAGACGATGGCGCGAGCGTTAACGTCGATGGCCAGTTCGATGGCCGCGCAGGTGACGGAATCCGTCACGATGTCGATGGCCGAACTGGACGGCCCGCGGTCAGGCCGCAGATCGCCCTGACCGCGGACGCGCCGGGCTTCGAGCAGGTGCGCTTCGGCGTTCATGGCAATCCGCGACATGGCACGAACCGCCTCAATCGGATAGTCGCCGGTCGCGCTTTCGGCGCTCAGCATTACCGCATCCGTGCCATCCAGAACCGCGTTCGCGACATCGCTGGCTTCGGCCCGGGTGGGCGAGGCCGACTTGATCATGCTTTGGAGCATCTGGGTTGCCGTGATGACCGGTTTGCCCGCCGCCTGGCAGGCGTGGATGATGCGCTTCTGATAGAAGGGCACTTCCTCCGGGGCGGCCTCCACACCCAGGTCGCCGCGGGCCACCATCACCACGTCCGAGGCGCGGATGATGTGGTCAAGATCGTCAAGCGCTTCCGGTTTCTCGATCTTGGCCACAAGCAGCGGATCGCCGCCGCATTCGTGAACGAGTTCACGCAACTCAATGACATCGGCCGCGCTACGGACAAAGCTCAGCGCCAGCGCGTCGAGCTTTTGCCCAATCGCGAAAACAACATCGAACGCGTCCTTGGGGGTGATCGACGAAACCTTGACCCGCGCCCCGGGAGCGCTGACACCCTTGCGCGAGGTGAGCGTCCCGCCGAACACGACCCGGCAACGCAAAGCCGTTCCGTCCGCCGCCTCAAGAACCTCAAGAACCATCGCGCCATCATCGATGAGCAGTCGCTGTCCTGCTGAGCACGCGGCGATCACTTCGGCGTGTGGGAATGGGATTGCCACCTCGGCGCCCGGCCCAACCTCGCCGGCGACAATGCGCACGACCTGGCCCCGCTCGAGGTGGAGACCCGCGGCAGGCAGATCTCCCACCCGGAACTTGGGGCCCTGTAAATCGCCCATGATCGCGACATGTGCGCCTTCCTCGGCGGCCAGCTGCCGCACCAGCGCGATCCGGCGCGCATGATCTTCATGCGTGCCGTGCGAAAAGTTCATGCGGGCCACGTCCATGCCCGCCCGGATCATCTCGCGCAAGACGTCTGGGGGCTCGCTGGCCGGGCCGATGGTGCAAACGATTCGAGTTCTCACAACTACAGAATATACGCGATCCCGAGGGCGCCCGGGCCAGCATGAGCCGACACGGCCGCGCCTGCCTCGGTGATGAACGGGGCGCCCAGCTTCAGCTCGGCGCACACCTCGGCCGCCAAACCGCGAATCGCGGCTCCGGCATGAACATGCATGAAACCGACCATTGGCGCGGGACTTGACTTGAGGTCCTTCATCGCCAGCTCCTTGATCCGCGCAACGGCCTTGCCCATGGTGCGGACCTGCTCGACCGGCTCGAGACGGCCTTCCTTGAGCGCCAGAATCGGCTTGACCTGCATCATTCCCCCGATCAGCGCGCGGGCGCCCCCGATGCGGCCGCCACGGCGGAGGTTCTCGAGTGTCTCAAACACAATCAGCAGGCGGGTCCGCGGGATCAAGCCCTCGATATGCGCTTTGATCTGGGTAACAGTCGCGCCCTCGCGGGCCATTCGCAACGCCTCGCGCACAAACATTGCCTGGGCGGTGCTGATGAACTGGCTGTCGATCACAGCATAGTCGGTGAGCACCTCCTTGGCCGCCACGCGGGCCGACTCAACGGTCACACTCAAGTTACGGGGCATGTGGATGGACACAATCCCCTCATCCTTGATGGGCGTGTAGGCCTTGACGAAGTCGTCATAAGTCGCCCCTGACGTTGTCGGGAAACGCGGGTCGCTCTTGAGTTTGGCGTGAAAGTCGTCGATCGGAAGGTCATAGGTTTCGCGATAGCTTTCATCGCCAAACATGACATATGACGCCGGCATCGCGGCGACGCCCCATTCCTTCGCCTCGGCCAGAGTGAGCCCTGAGCCCGTATCCGTTACGATTTTGACCATGAGATATTCATCCTCCAGATCCAAGTTAACCAACCCAAAATAGACCCGCGCTCGCGCCGTTCATGCGCCACGCTCGGCTGCGGGAAGGCCGTATTATATGGAGGATGCGTTTTCCCCGGTCGCTGTCCGCGCTTTTGGCCATTTTCTTTGTCGCAGGCGCGATATATAGCGTGAGCACGCCCATCCTGGAAGCTTCGGATGAGCTGTGGCATATGGCGGTTGTCGAGCACCTGTCCCAGGGCCGCGGGCTTCCCATCCAGGACCCCAACCAGCACGGTTTCTACGAGCAGGAGGGCAGCCAACCACCGCTTTACTACCTGTTCCTGGCCGGCTTTGCGGGCGCGTTTGACCTATCCGACTTTCGCGACCGCGCCCAGTTCAATCCGCATGGCAAGCTCGGCCGGGCCGACACACGAACAAACTGGAATATCACCCTGCACAGCGCAGCTGAGGACTTCCCGTGGCGCCGCACAACCCTGTTTGTTCACGTGGCCAGGCTGCTCGGCGTGCTTATGGGCATGGTGACCGTATGGGCTGTGTGGGGAATATCGACCGAGTTGGGGGCGGCCCTGGCCGCCGCTGGAATTCGACTGCCAGGGTTACCCCTTGCCGCCACCGCGCTGGTGGCCCTAAACCCGATGTTTGTCTTCATCAGCGCTTCGGTCAACAACGATACTCTGGCGGTCCTGTTGTCGTCGCTGTCGCTTTTGATCGGGATGCGCGCGCTGACAACAGGGCTGACCTCACGCTCTGCCCTGGCGCTGGGAATCTTCCTCGGCGGCGCAGCCCTCACGAAATCCTCCGGTCTCGCCCTGTGCGTTGTCGTGCCTGGCGCGCTGGCCGTCTCGGCCCTCGTCAAAGGCGCGCGAACTGGGGCATGCCCGCGCCGGCTGGGCCCCGCGCTGATGAGCGGACTGGTCGCAGCCGCAATCGCCGGATGGTTTTACGTCCGCAACCAGCTCCTGTATGGCGACTTCACGGGAACGCAGATGATGGCGCTGATTGCCGGACAGCGTGAACGGCTGCCCACTGCGTCGGAGCTGCTTGGCGAATTCGAGGGGTTCTCCCAGTCGTATATCGGCCTGTTTGGGGCAGTCAACATCCCCATCGCCGGCGCGATCTACGCGCTTTTTAACGCCCTTCTTGTTTTCGCCGGTCTTGGCCTGCTCTCGCTCGCATCAGCCTGGCGCAAGAGCTGGCGCGGATGGGTCGGGATGCTCAATGCCCCAACCACCCTTCCCGCGGGCATGTTGGCGGCCGTATTCCTTGTGGCAGCCCTGGCGCTCGTGCGCTGGACATCCCTGACGTCGGCGAGCCAGGGCAGGTTGCTCTTCCCAGCCATCGGCGCGATCTCGAGCCTGGTGACCGCCGCAAGACTAACTGCAAGCGCCGCGGTAGCTCGCGCCGGAAGGAGTGGGTGAATGCGCCCGGCGAGCGCCAGCGCTCC